>JAPYQV010000383.1 GCA_029937205.1 Alphaproteobacteria bacterium | reverse complement strand
GCATCGGGCAACGCAGCCGGTGGACTTGGGAAGCCGCCCTCTCGGGTCCCCTATCCCGGCTTCTCGATGCGTCGAACGCCCTTGACGATGGCACCGCATCGCCTGCGGGCGCTCTCCTGCCGAGAAACCGGGATAGGGGATCGTATGGCTGTCATATGTTGGATCATATCCACTGGCGCCGATGGTGCCGTTCCTTACCTCTTTCAGTTGACGGCCAAGCCGGCCTAGTCTAAGTGTTTCAGGGTGAGAAGTCAGTTTCAGGTTTTGGGACAACATCCTGATAATATTAAATTATGCCAAATCTAGACGAAGCTGTGGCTCATCTCGGTAGAGCCGTCGAACAATTAACCCGGGCGCTTGAGAACGGCGCCGGAAACGGCGACGCCGAGCAGGCCGGCGGGCTCGCCGAGTCGCTCCGCGTCGTGCAGCAGGACCGCGATGGGTTGCATGCCGAGCTCGAATCATTGCGCGCCGAGCATCGCAAATCAGGTGCCGCGCTCAGGGACGCGCAAGAACATTACGCCGCCATGCAAGTTGTCAGCGAAGCCGTCGCCGGCCGGCTCGACGGCGCGATTGGCGAGCTTAAAGTTCTTCTCAAACAGTAGGCGCGCGCAATTATGGCTCAGGTTTCTGTCACCATAAACGGGCGCAATTATCCCATCGTTTGCGACGACGGACAGGAAGAGCACGTTACCCGGCTCGCCTCCTATATCGACAAGCGCGCTTCCGAAATTGCCGAAACCGTGGGCCAAGTCGGGGAAAGCCGCTTGCTGGTGATGGTCAACCTGTTGATCGCCGACGAGCTATCCGAGGCCTATGACGAGATGGAGCGTTTACAGGTCGCGGCGAAAAATTCCGAGCAGGCGATCCGCACCGAGACGCGTGAGGCGATGGAAACCAAAATTGCGCCGGTCGTCGAATCTCTCGCCGTGCGCATCGAAAATATTGCCGACGGGCTGGAGAGCGACTAAGTTCCACTTGGACGGTTGCTGCGGGGCATGACACGCCCTTGTTTCTCGGGGCCAATAAGAACCTCTAGGGAGCTGTTCCTGCCGAGGCCGTGGTCTCGGTATACGGTGCCCACCTGCACTGCGGGCCTAGAGGAAACATGCCGCGTGACGGTCATCGCGGCGCCGTCCACATTTTCTTTCTTCCCTGCCAACAGAATTCTCAAACTCTAATTCAAAATCCGTGAACACTTCAGACGATGTATGGCGAGCCAAGAACGCGCTCAGGGAATATGCCGGCGCCCGGCGCCGCCTTGCCCATCGCCTGGCCGGGCCCGGTGCCGGCGTTCGCGCCGCCGATCATTTTCTCGCCAACATTCCGGTGGCGCCCGGCGCGGTTATTTCCGGCTATTGGCCGATCCGCGAGGAATTCGATGATATGGCGATCCTGCGCCGCATGTCGGTGGCCGGCTATCGCTGCGCCCTGCCCTTTGTCGACAAGAAGCGCCATCTCCTGGTGTTCCGCGAGTGGCAGCCCGGTACCGCCATGACCCAGGGTCTGTTTCAAATTCCCGAACCCACCGAAGTGGCGCCCGAGGTGGTCCCGACCATTCTGTTGACGCCTTTGCTGGCCTATGATTCCGACGGCTTCCGCCTCGGCTATGGGGGCGGCTATTATGACGGCGCCTTGGCGGCGCTGCGTCGCTCCGGCGGGCCGGTGCTGGCGGTGGGCACGGCGTTCACCGAGCAGATGGTCGAGCGTGTGCCGCACGGTGACAAAGACGAGCAATTGGATTGGATCGTCACAGAACGCGGCGCAATGCGGTTTGACCGCGAGAACAAAATGCGGTTTGACCGCGAGAACAATACGGTAGATCAAAAGGACAGTGCATGAAGATTTTGATGTTGGGCGACGTGATGGGGCGCGCCGGGCGCGATATCCTGAGCACCGAGTTGCCGGGATTGCGTGAGAAGCTCGGCGTCGATTTCGTACTCGTCAACGGCGAAAATGCCGCCGGCGGTTTCGGCATCACCGGAGATATCTGCCGC
Source organism: Alphaproteobacteria bacterium (assembly GCA_029937205.1). Lineage (GTDB taxonomy): Bacteria > Pseudomonadota > Alphaproteobacteria > UBA828 > UBA828 > PTKB01. The sequence goes on along the minus strand of JAPYQV010000383.1, from coordinate 1,547 downwards.
TCCTTCTATCAGTCGGGCGCCGACGCGGTGACGCTCGGCAATCACGCCTGGGATCAGCGCGAAACCGCCTCCTATATCGAGGGCGATGCCAAGCTGCTGCGCCCGGCCAACTATCCGCCCGGCACGCCGGGCCGCGGCCACGGTGTTTTCCAGATTGCCGACGGGCGCAAGGTTCTGGTTATCCAGGTGATGTGCCGGCTCTTCATGGACGCCATCGACGACCCCTTCGCCAGCGTCAAATCCATACTGGAATCCCACCGTCTCGGCGCCAGCGTCGATGCCATCGTGGTTGATATTCACGGCGAGGCGAGCAGCGAAAAGCAGGCGCTGGCGCGTTATGTCGATGGCCAGGTGTCGCTCGCTGCCGGCACCCATACCCATGTGCCGACAGCCGATCACATGATCCTGCCCGGCGGCACCGCCTTCATGACCGATATCGGCATGTGCGGCGCCTACAATTCGATCATCGGCATGGAAATCGCGCCGATAGTGGAGCGCTTCACGCGCAAAATGAAAGGCGAGCGCTTCTCACCGGTGCTCGATGATGGCACCTTGTCCGGGATATATGTGGAAACCGACGATGGGACGGGGCTGGCGAAATCGGTCTCGCCGGTGCGCATCGGCGGTGTTCTGGAAGGTGTCTTGCCGGCTTAGGCGCTATTTTTCTTGCTGGTAAAGGCCGCTGTTGCCAGTACCGGCACGCCTTCCACCGCCAACAGAGGTGGAGCTGATTTATCGGGTTGAGCGGTTTCGTCAATCGTCGCCACGGCGCTCGCCATGTCGATTTCGACGACGCGGTTGATAGCGCTCACGGTCGCCAGCAGGCGCGCCGCATCGTCGCCGCAATGCTCGATCGCCAGTTCGACAAGAATTTTCAGCACATGGCCATAGGCGCCGAGATACCAGCGCGGCTCCAGTCCGGCTTTTTCGTGTGCCTGGCCCATGCGGCTGACACGGGCGAAATAGCCGGCGTCGAACTGGCAGGAAAACAGGTTCAGCAAATGGCGGCCCTGCTCGCGACGCAGGCACGCAATGCCCTCGGCACTTTGCGTGAGCAGGCGCATTTCCGGCCAGGCCGAGACATATTGCACAAACTCGGCGATGACGTCATCGATGCGCTGCTCGACCACCGGGCGGAATTCGGCCAGCAGCTCGCGTGTCCCGGCATCCAATTCAGGGTGGGCCAGCGTGATCGCTTCAGCTCCGTGCTCGGTCGGTTCCACCGTTTCCACCGTATCAATCGTCTTTGTTCGCGCCGTCATACAGTTTCCCGTTGGTCGTGGGCGATGATCTGTTGTCACATACATTAATGACACAACACCCATTTGCGATTATTTAACACCAGTTGGGGCGAATCGAACAGGATCATAAAATTGGGGATGGCGGGCGTGGCGGACGAAGGGGCGGCGAGCGGCCAGGAATGGGACGCGGATCTCTACGATAAATCGTTCGGTTTTATCGCCGAGTTCGGCGCCGGGCTGGTCGAATTATTGGCCGCGCGGCCGGGCGAGCGCATCATCGACCTGGGCTGCGGCGTTGGCCAACTC
>JAPYQV010000382.1 GCA_029937205.1 Alphaproteobacteria bacterium | reverse complement strand
GAGATAAATCAGGCGCGGCGGCAGTGGCACGGCGCCGAGGATCGGATAGCACAGCAGCATCCACATTTCGAGCGGCAGATTGTCGTAACGTCCCTTGAACATCGCCTCCCAGGAATGCACATGGGCATTGGTCAGCCCCGGCATGACCAGCTTGGAGCGCCCGTCGATGGTCTCGCCAACACCGGCTTCGGAGAGATTTTCGCCGATCTCTTTAATGCGGTCATCCTCGACGCGTATATCGCCGGTAAACGGATCGGCGCCGTGCGCCTGGTCCATGGCGACAATGGTCGCGCCCTTGATCAGATAGCTCATGTGCCGCCCCCTTAGCTGCGATCCCCTAAAATGATGATATTCTCCGCTTCACCGAAGGCTTCATCGAGCGCTTGCGCCGCGCCGCTGACATACTCATCCATAAACATTTTACCCTTCTCTGGCGTCGCCGAGGCGGCCGAGGAAAGCGCGCCCGATGACGGCACCGTCGCCGGATCGGTGGGATACATATCGTGCAAGGGGAAGTCCGCCGGCGGATGCGTCGGCACGACATCCATGTTGACGAATTCGGGATGCAGATGAAGCATCACCGAAGTCTCCATCACACCGGCATGCTCAAGCGGCCAGCTCGGAAAGCCGTCCGGAAATGCCTTATCGAGTGTCTCTTCCGAGGCATATTCCCAGTAAGGCAGCTTGGCGATACGGAGATCGTCGATACCGTCGCGGCGGAGCTCACGCAGGGCCAGATCGATGCCCTCGACGAGGAACATATTGTTCTCATAGTGGCCATCAATCAGCGCCAATTTTTTCACGCCGTGGCGGGCAAATTCCTTGATCACATCGCGCACCACAAAAATCAGCGTTTGGCCATCGAGACTGGTGGTGCCGGGAAAATGATTGCCGCCGCCGGACTTGGGCTGGGATTTGTAGCCATAGCAGATGGTCGGTGCTACCAGGCCGCCGACCCGCACCGCGGCACCCTCGCAAATCGCCGTCGGGATCAGGGAATCGCAGTGCATCGGCAGATGCGGGCCATGCTGTTCCAGCGAGCCCACCGGCAGCATGACCACCGGCGCTTCCTCGCGCAGCCGGCGCTCATATTCCATCCAGTTCAGTTCGCAAATTCGGACATTCTCAGTCATCGCAAACTCCTTTCACGGCGCCAGAAAATCACGGCCATTTCGGCATATCGCTGCCATAGCGGTTGATCCCGAGATCGACCGCGGCACAGCGTTTGTAAACCTCTTGCAGATAAGGAATAAAAACCTGGTTCTGTTCCTCCTGCGGCGCATGCTTGGCGAGCAATTCCGGTGCCAACTCGCGGAATTCATCGAGCAACGCTTCCTCATCGATCTTGGTCAGCAGGCCATCGCGCAGCACGATCTCGCCGTCGACGATCACGGTCTCCACGGAACTGCCATTCTCGGAGTAGACGATGTGATTACGCGGCTCGTTGAGCGGCACAAAATTGGCGTTGCGCAAATCCATGATGACAAGATCGGCCTTTTTACCCACTTCGAGCGAGCCTATATCGTCTTCCAACAGTGCGCTATAGGCGCCGCCCATCGTTGCCGCATGCATCACTTCATGTGCGGTCAGCCAGGCATCGTAATCCGGCGTCGTGATATTGTGCAGATGGGCGGCGGCGCGCATGGCATCAAATAGACGCGGCGTGTCACCGGTCGAGACGCCATCCGTGCCGATTGCCACATTGACGCCGGCATCGATGAGCTTGCGGATCGGTGCAATACCGGAACTGAGCTTCAAGTTGGAAATCGAGTTATGCACGACCGAGCATTTGGCTTCGCCCAAAAGCGCAATATCCGCGTCCGTCACCCACACGCCATGGGCAATGGTGGTGCCGCGGTTCAGCAGTCCGAGATCGTGCATATACTGCACCAGGGTCTTGCCGTAGAACTCCTGGCCGGAAACCGCTTGCACCTTGGTTTCAAGAATATGGGTGTGAAAAGCCGTGCCGTTGGCCTGCGCCAATTCGTCCGCCGCCTGCATCAGCTCCACCGTACAGCGCTGCGGCCCCGATGGCGCCACCATAAAGCGCAGCCGGCCATCGGTGCGGCCGTGATAAAGCGAAAATGCCTCTTTGGCGAAGGCGACATATTCATCCACCGTTGGTGGCTTGCCGGCATTAATTTGGGCCAATAAATCATCGGGCAGAATTTCGCCGAAAAAGGGGATCGTATCGGCAATCGGCCGGTCGACGACATGGCCGGAAACATTGGCGCGGATACCGGCATCGTCATAGGCCTGATAGATACAGCCGAGCGTCTCCATGGTTTGCAGCGGCATCTCCAGAATATCATCGGCGAGGAAGGTGACGCCGTTCCTGAGCGCATCCATGGCGACCAGCATGGTGCGCAGATAGAGTGCGCGCGGCGCAAGCTGGCCATCGCCAACCAGGAAATAAGCCAGCGTCATCCACATTTCGAGCGGCAAATTCTCGTAGCGCCCGCGAAACAGCGCTTCCGCCGTGTGGATATGGGCGTTGACGAAGCCCGGCGTCACCAGCTTGTCGTGTCCGTCGATAATAATATCGGCTTCCGCCTCGGGCAGAGCGGCGCCCATGGCAACGATGCGCTGACCCTCAATGAGAATATCGCCATCGAAACAATCACTGCCATGGGTGGCGTCCATGGCCATGATTTTGGCACCCTTAATATGAATGGTCATTTATCTTTCCCTTGTTCTTTCGTCGCTTCAAACTTGTGGCAGGACGTAAGTGTGCTCGGGCCGCCAGGAAACAAAGAGCTTCCGCCCTGAGGCGTAATCAAGTGTATCCAATTCATGCTGCTGCTTTTGCGCGCGAAACACGATGCCGCCGCCGATATCGATATAGAGTGTGATGATCGAGCCGACGAATTCCTCACTGATAAGCTCCCCGCTCAAGGCATTTTCATGCTCCCCCGCACTGTCCGATACGGCAACCAGATCGGCACTGATCACAAGCTCCAGCGTGTCGCCCTTGGCCGGTGCCGGGTCGGGCTCAGGCGCACTGAAGGTGCCGTACTCGGTTTCAACCGTTACCCGCCCGCCTTCCGACCCGGTCATGGTGCCGGTTAAAATGTTATTGCTGCCGACAAATTCAGCGACGAAATGATTGGCCGGGGCGCGGTAGACCTCGCGCGGGCTGCCGATCTGCTGGATCAGGCCGCCATTCATGATCGCCACGCGGCTCGCCATGGCAAAGGCTTCCGACTGATTGTGGGTGACATAGGCAAAGGTGATACCGAGCTGCTTTTGTAGCTGCGAGATTTCCGACTGCATGCGCACCCTTAAGTGCGCATCGAGTGCGCTCAGAGGCTCGTCGAGCAGCAGGATTTCGGGCTCGGTTACGAGTGCGCGGGCGATGGCGACGCGTTGGCGCTCGCCGCCCGAAAGCTGGGCAATATTGCGCCCAGCATATTGCGCGAGACCCATACGCTCGAGCCAGTTCATCGCGCGCTCGCGCCGCTCACGCCCGCCGACATTGCGCATTTTCAGGCCGAACTCCACATTCTTGAGCACGTTCAAATGGGGAAAGAGGGCCAAATTCTGCCACACAAGAGGTGTATCG
>JAPYQV010000381.1 GCA_029937205.1 Alphaproteobacteria bacterium | reverse complement strand
CATCTCGGCGATGTGGTCGGTAGCGCGCGGCTCGACGTCAGGGGGCAGCGCATTCAGCTCTGCGATATCGTCATGAAAGGCCTGGGTGGTGCGCGCCGTGATGGCGGAAATCGGCTCGCCGGACTCCTTCGCCGCAGCATTAATTTTATCGTCTACATCGGTGATATTGCGCACATATTTGACACAATCCACGCCATAGATATTGCGCAACAGGCGGTAGAGTACATCGAAGACGATGATCGGGCGGGCATTGCCGATATGCGCCAGATCGTAGACCGTCGGCCCGCAGACATACATGCCGACGCTGGACGCATCGAGCGGCTCGAACGGTTCTTTCTTACGTGTCTGGGTATTGTAGAGGGTAAGCGTCACCCGCTGCTCCGCTGCTTTAGAAGTCGTTATGTCTGCCGGCCGCTAACGGGTAGCAGATTGCACGATTCGGGTCCACGCTCACGCGCGGCTCGAGGCGGCGTGGAAACGGTTGGTGATCGGATAGCGCCGATCTTTGCCGAGCGCGCGCCCGGTCAGTTTGACCCCGGGCGGGGCCTGGCGGCGTTTGTATTCGGCGAGGTCGAGCATGCGCCAAATGCGCGCCGCAGTGGCTTCGTCATGGCCGCGCTTGACGATCTCGGCGACCGGCAACTCCTTCTCGATCAGGCATTCAAGGATATCGTCGAGCACATCGTAAGGCGGCAGGGAATCCTGATCGAGCTGATCCGGGCGCAATTCGGCGGAAGGCGGCTTGGTGATGATGACTTCCGGAATAACCCGCCCTTCCGGCCCCATGAAGGAGGAAGCCCAGTTTTGATTGCGCCACTGGGCGAGTGCGAAGACCACCGTTTTGTAGACATCCTTCAGCACCGAATAGCCGCCGCACATATCGCCGTAAAGCGTCGCATAGCCGACCGACATTTCCGATTTGTTGCCAGTGGTGAGAACCATATGGCCGAGCTTGTTGCTCATCGCCATCAATATGACGCCACGCACCCGGGCCTGAATATTTTCCTCGGTCGCATCCGCCTCGCGCCCCTCGAAAACTTCAGCCGTCATTGTTTCGAAAGCGGCAACTGCCGGTTCAATGCCAATGGTATCCGATTTTAGGCCCAACAGATCGGCGCATTCGGCGCCGTCGTCGAGCGAGGCTTGCGCGGTATAGCGTGACGGCATGCGCACGCAACGCACTTTCTCCGGCCCGAGCGCATCCGTCGCGACGGCCGCTGATAGCGCCGAATCAATACCGCCCGACATACCGATCAGCACGCCGGGAAATCCGTTCTTGCCGACATAATCCCTGAGGCCCAGAACCATGGCGTGATATATCGCCTCCAACCCTTCCGGTTGCGGGCTGGGTGGGCTGGCCTCACATTGCCAGGCGCCATTTTCGTCCGTCGACCACCGGGTATGGAGCGTTTCTTCGCCAAACATTGCCGCCTGGGCCCGCAGCGTCCGGTCCGCGCCCAATACAAAGGACGTACCGTCGAACACCAACTCATCCTGGCCGCCGACCTGATTGAGATAGATCAGCGGCAGGCCGGTTTCCGTCACCCGCGCTACGGCGCTGTTGAGACGCACATCCGTCTTGTCGCGCTCAAAGGGCGAGCCGTTTATGACCAGCAGAACATCGGCGCCCGATTCCTCCAGGCACTCGGAAACCTCATCGTCCCACATGTCTTCGCAGATCATCACGCCCAGGCGGATGCTGCGAAAAGCGATGGGGCCGGGAAGCGGCCCCTGGGCGAAGACCCGGACCTCGTCGAATACGCCGTAATTGGGCAGCGCAAATTTATAGCGCCGCGCAGCGACGCTGCCGTTATTCAACAGGAGCGCCGCATTATAGAGTTTGCCGTCCTCGCGCCATGGCGTTCCGACCAATATGGCCGGGCCGCCATCCGCGGTCTCTTCGGCGAGCTCTTGTACCGCCGCTTCCGCCGCCGCCTGAAAGCTCGGCTTCAGGATCAGATCTTCCGGCGGATAGCCAGTGATGAACAGTTCGCTGAAGACGATCAAATCGGCGCCGGCCTGGGCGGCCTCGCCGCGCGCGGCACGGATCAGTGCGCAATTGCCGGCAATATCGCCAACCGTCGGATTGAGCTGGGCAAGCACGATGAGGAGGCTATCGGACATGAAAATTATACGGTGCTAGCGGGCGCCCGGGTCAGGCATTTTTCTTGACGCTGGCTTCCCCGAAGCCATTGCGAAGGAGAAATTCACGCCCTGTCTTGACCCGAATATTGCCGTCATAGGCGATGATATCGGCGGTGGCATAGGTTTCCGCCCAGACATCGGGGAGGAACGAGCCGGTGCCGATCACATCGATCGGGGCGCCAGCGCTCGCCATGATCTTGCACTTGTCCGGCCCGAAGCCCGAACTGGCGATGATCTTGACCTTGTCGAAACCGGCTTCATCTAAGCTATCGCGCAGATGAAACAGAGCGGCGGCGCTGACACCGGTGCCGACCAACCATTTGAGCTCCGTCTCGCTGCGGTAATGACGCACGGCCCTTGGCTTGTGCTTTTCCAGAACAGCGTAAGAGGCGGCCATATCCAGGCCTTCGACATAGCGGCCGCCATGGGTGTCGAGGCGCACGCGCAACTCGCCTTGCGCCGCAAGGTCCGGATAGGCACGGCACACCTCAAGCGCATCGCGAATTTCGTGGCCGAAATAATCGATCAACACCGTCAATCCTTCATCCGGAAAAACTTCGCGGTACATCTCGGCGGCGCGCAGCGTCGAGCCGGCATAGCCGACAAAGGCGTGCGGCATGGTGCCAAGGCCACCGGAATTGCCGAAATAGCTTGCCGTGGCATCGTTCGAATTGCCGATAAATCCGAGTGCGTCGCTATCGCGCTTGGCGCTTTCGGAGCCGACGGAGGCGCCATAAGCCATCATCTCGGCCATCTCCTGGCCGGCGCAGTGGCGCGCGTCCATGGCCATAAAGCCAACATGAGGCAGAGTCACGCACATCGTATAGGCGTTATAGGCGGCAACGCAGGTGGCGCCGAGGCGCTGCAAATAAAGCGTCTCAAGATCCACCAGATGATAGAGCGGCCCGCTGATAAACAACAGCGGCTCGCCGGCGCCGACCCAATCGCCTTCCTGGAGGCGGCTCTCGATCTTGAATTCCGTACCGCGCTCGGCGGCAATCGATCGCAGCCAATCGATCATCAGGCGCGGCGCATAGCAGACCGGGCGACGCATGAAGATGGCATAGGTGACGTTTTTGTCGCCGAAGTGGCCGACCGCCTTGCGCGTCTTTACGAAATAGCGGTCCGTATGACTGGTAATGTCCGCCTGGGAGGGGGAATTCGCCATGATGCGATCTGCCGGTTGCTCTGAAGTGTAAAATCTATCCGCAAATATTTTTTATGACGCCTGCATGTAGCGGCTTTCGCCGTTACGCTCGGCCTGCAAACGCTCAGCAATCAAGAATGCCAATTCGAGCGCCTGGGATGCGTTGAGCCGCGGGTCGCAATGGGTGTGGTAGCGGTCCGACAGACTCTCTTCGGTGATCTCCTGGGCGCCGCCGAGACACTCGGTCACGTCCTGGCCGGTCATCTCGAAATGAACGCCGCCGGGATGGCTGCCCTCAGTCC
>JAPYQV010000380.1 GCA_029937205.1 Alphaproteobacteria bacterium | reverse complement strand
CAAGACAAGCGGTCGACATAATCCTCGCGCACGAAGCGGCCGATGGATTTACCACTAACGCGGCGCACCAACTCGCCGGCGAGATGGCGAAGGGTGAAGGTGTGGTAGCAGCCCTCCGCGCCGGGCACGCTGATCGGCGGCTCGTTTTCGATGGCGCGCACCATGGCGTTCCAATCATAGGCATCGCCCGGCTTGGCGCCGAGAACCCCGGGCAGGCCAGCCCTATGGCTGACGATTTGGCGCACGGTGGTTGCTTCCTTGCCGGCGCGGGCATATTCCGGCCAGTACAGCGCGATCGGATCGTCGAGGTCAATCTCGCCGCGCTCGGCCAGCATCAGGAGAGCGAAAATGGCGAACGGTTTGCCGACCGAAAACATGCAGGCGATGGTGTCGCGCTGCCATGGTTTGCGGCGCGCTTCGTCGCAATGCCCGGCCCAGAGGTCGACCATGCAGCGGCCATCGGCCCACACCGCAACCGCCTCGCCGACCTCGTCGCCGCTTGCGAAATTCTCCTGCAAGGCATGGCGCACGACTTTGAATGCGAGATCGCAGGTGCCGGATATTTCAATCGACATGGTGTCGTCCTAAAGCAGTTTTCGGATCGCGTTCAGGCCCTCGAACAAATCGAAAATTCGCGCGACATAATGATCGCGCACGGTGAAGCGGGCATCGCCTTCGCCGCGCAATTCCTGCTCGAGGGCTTTCAGCAATTTCCGGAGGCGGCGCTGATGAATACCGAGGCGGCGCTGCACCGGGTCGCTGAGCACGCCGGAGAAGGCCGAAAACACCGCGCCGAAGGCGACCAGCCCGCCGGTCGCGCCGACCGTCAGGGCTGCTGGTGCAACCGCCGGAAAGAGGCCGTACCACACGCCGCCAATGCCGGCGCCGAGGGGAAACGAGGCAATCGCCGCACTTTGCACCAGGGCGTGCGCCGCCACCGGGCCGAGCGACATCATGCCCGGTGTCAATTGCTTGAACGCGATGGCGCCGACACCGGCACTAAGCAGCGCATTGCTCATATCCGCCGAAGACACGCGGGTGCTTTGATAGGTGTTGAGCGCGCCGCTCAGCCAGGCGCGCATCTCCGGGTCATCGCCGCGAACGCCGGATGTTTCCATATTTTCTATAATCGCGCCCTCTACCCGTGGGTCGCGCAACAATTCCTGCGCCAGGGCATCGCGTTCGCTCTGCCGCGCGCCCTGGGCGAAGGGCAATTCAAGAAAATCGACGAACAGCCGCCATTCGAGCTCGCGCGCCACATCGGTCTTGAGATAATAGCGCCGGCTCTCGAGCCACTCGGCGGCTTGTTCACGCCCGAGCCTGCGGCATCCCGCGGCGATGATACGCGACGTTAAAAAGGGCGCGCTCATGGCCAAATTAGCCGGCGCCCGGATCATGTCCCAGCCGATGGCGTGGCGGTGCAGGCGAAGCGAGCCGAGGAAGCTGTAATTCTCCTTGGCGAAACTCTCGATCTTGCTTTCGCGGGTCCGGCAATAGCGCGTCACCGCCTCATTGACGATCTCGCGCGCGACAGCTGCGTCCACCTGGGATGCGCCGAGGGAAGCCATGTCAGCCGTTCAAGATATCCTCGACCTTGGTGCCGTGCCAGCCCTCGGCGCGCTTGTTCCAATAGAGCCCCTGAATGCGGCTGGTCAACAGGCCCTTGTGGCCGTTGCCGATCGGTTTGCTGTCGAGCTGGGTCACTGGCATGACGCCGCCGGCGGTGGTGCTGCAGAATATTTCGTCGGCTTCCTTAAGCTCGTCCGGGCTGATCTTGCGTTCCTCATAGGGGATATTTTCAAGCTCGCAGAGTTCGCGCACCGAGCGCCGTGTCACGCCTTCGAGGACATTGCTTTCGGGCGTCACCACTTTGCCGTCCTTCACCATCAGCACATTGTAACCCGGCCCTTCCGTGAGATTGCCGTCCGGCCCACAGAGCAGGGAATCGTCACAGCCATGGTCATAGGCCTCGAAGCGCGCCTGCACCAGATCGGCGCGATTGTAATTTTTGAAGCGCTGGTCGATGGCATCGGAAGATACGCGCTCGACAGTCGAGACGAAGAGGTTAACGCCTTCGCGGCATTTTTCCTCGCCCCAGATCCATATATAGGGCATGGCGTAGGCGACGAATTGCGGGTCGCCCTGGCGCGGATCGCGGGTCTGGCTCGGAATGACGCCGCGCGTCAGCTGCACTTTGATATAGGCGTTGTCGACACCGGCGCGCTCGACGCATTCGGCGCAGATACGGCGCATCTCATCATGGCTGTAGGGGCTGGTCAGGCGAAAGCCCTCGATCGATTGCTGGAAGCGCTTGAGATGCTCATCCAACATAAAAATCCAACGGTTCCACGCCGAGGTGACGTCATAGACCGAATCGCCCCAGACAAAGCCGGTATCGAAGATCGACATCTTCGCTTCCTCCGGCTTAACATATTCTCCATCGATGAAAACGACCCCGACCGACATAGCATCTCTCCGCTTTAGTTGGTTTTCTCCTTGGCCAGCTTATCGAATGCGGAGAGCCTGTCCAACAGTGCCGGCATGTCCTCGAGCGGCACCATGTTGGGGCCGTCCGAGGGGGCGTTGTCGGGATCGGCGTGGGTTTCCATGAAGACGGCGGCGACACCCACCGCTACCGCGGCGCGCGCCAGGACGGGAACGAACTCTCGCTGCCCGCCACTCACGGTCCCCTGCCCGCCCGGCTGCTGCACCGAGTGGGTCGCGTCGTAGACCACCGGACATCCGGTCGCGGCCAGCTCGGGCAGGCTGCGCATGTCGGAGACCAGCGTGTTATAGCCGAACGAAGCGCCGCGCTCGCACACCATGACGTTCGGATTTCCCGCATCGAGAATCTTGGCGGCGACATTCTTCATGTCCCACGGCGCCAAAAACTGCCCCTTCTTGACGTTGATCGCCTTGCCGGTGGCGGCGGCGGCCAGCAGCAGGTCGGTCTGGCGGCACAGGAAGGCCGGGATCTGCAGTACATCGACCACATCGGCCACGATGGCGCATTGCTCGGCGGTGTGCACATCGGTCAGCACCGGGCAGCCCAATTCCGCGCGCACATCGGCCAGGATGGGCAGGCCGGCCGCCATGCCGATACCGCGCGCGCTCTCGGCGCTGGTGCGGTTGGCCTTGTCGAACGAGCTTTTGTAGACAAACGGAATATTGCGCCGGCGTGTCATCTCCACCAAAGCCTCGGCCGTCTCCAGCGCGTGGCTCCGGCTCTCGATGGCGCACGGTCCGGCAATTAAAGTCCACGGCAGATCATTGCCAATGGAAATATCGCCGACCCGGACGTGGCGTTGGTCCGTCATGATGTTTAGACCAGCCGCGACTGATCGACGGCGGCCTTGACGAATGAAGCGAACAGCGGATGCGGCGCGAATGGTTTGGATTTCAGCTCGGGATGGAATTGAACGCCGATAAACCAGGGATGGTCATCGCGCTCGACGATCTCGGGCAATTCGCCGTCGGGTGAAAAGGCGGCGAAGCGCATGCCGGCTTCCTTCAACTGGCGCTGATAATTGACATTCACTTCGTAGCGATGACGGTGGCGCTCGCTGATCAGGCCGGTGCCATCAATCTCCCGCACTTTGC
>JAPYQV010000379.1 GCA_029937205.1 Alphaproteobacteria bacterium | reverse complement strand
CCACTGGCTGTCACTAACAGCCATCTGGTATTTCTCTTCGCCAGAAGTAAGCGAAGCGGCCAGTTTTTCGTAATAATTCGGCCACGGGATGAAATCGAGCGAGATGGTGACATTGTTGCCGCTCGGCGGCTTGTAATGCTTGTTGGCCAAATCCTGCATGATGCGGGTCGGCGGCCAATCGGGTACCGCCATATTGATCGTCACGTCTGCGGCCGACGCGAAGCTGCCAAAAGCGCCCGAAGCCGCCATGGCCATTGCTCCGGCCAACAGGGCAATTTTGCCCTTCTTGAATAATTTCATGATGGAGAACTCCCTCATTAAGAGTTGATGTGGAACCGATATTATTGCCGGGCCTTCTTGCGGACCCTTTGAACGAAAAGATCGGGCATCGCTGGTTCGAGATGTCACATGACCAGAACGCCTGAGTCTTTCATAAATAACCTGCCGTCACGCGGATTGAAGCGCACGCGAATTTCTTCGCCAGCGCTATGTCGCGCACCCTCCGCCTCCGGCACCACCATTTGCAGCACTTCGCTTGCGGCCTTCAAATCCAGAATTGTGATGTCGCCCTGGGGTTCGGTAATGGCGATTTCGGCATCGAAGGCGCCGTCCGTTTCCCCATTTCCGGCCAATTTCAAATCTTGCGGTCGGACACCAAGAAAAAATTCCGTGCCGGCGTCGAACGCCGTGAGCGAATCTCGCAAATCGGCGGCCTGCACGTTTAAAAACGGTAATTCCAGGCTCGGACCGGCGCCATTGTGGCGTAATATGCCGGGAATAAAATTCATCGGTGGGTCGCCCACCAGTCGCGCCACTTCGCGGTCACGCGGCGCATCGTAAAGCGTTGCCGGTGTTTCGGTTTGGACAATTTTCCCATCGATGATCACGCCAACGCGCTGGCCCATGCTGAGCGCTTCTAGCTGGTCCGGCGTGGCATAAACCATGGTCATTCCGAGCTCGCGATGCAAGCGTTTGAACTCGGCCCGCATATCGTGCCTGAGCTTGGCGTCCAAATTCGTCAGTGGCTCATCAAGCAACAGCAATTTCGGATTGCGGATAAGGGCGCGGCCGATCGCCAATCGTTGCTGCTCGCCGCCACTGAGCGAAGCCGGTTTGCGTTTCAAGGTATGGGTAATACCGAGCATTTCTGCGATCTCGTGAACGCGCTGTTTGATCTGGCGGCGCGGCACTTTCTCCTCGCGCAGCGGATAAGCCAAATTGCTAGCCGTGCTGAGGTGTGGGTAAAGCGCGAAACTCTGAAAGACCATCGCAATACCGCGCTGCTGCACAGGTATATCTGCCATGTCGACGCCGTCCAAGACGATGCGCCCAGTATCAAGTTTTTCCAATCCGGCGATCGCGCGCAGCGTCGTGGTCTTGCCCGCAGCACTGGGTCCGAGGATAACGAAAAATTCTCCGTCTTCCACCTCCAGGTCAATATGCTGCAACGCTTCGATCTTGCCGAAGCGCTTGGCAACCCCCTCCAGAACCAGATGTCCCAATTGTCTTCCCTATTAACGGCGCATAACGCAGCGTCGGGTGTATTCCTGTATTTATTGTTTTTATAAAATTAGTGAATTTCCGGACGTATGAAACTCAATTACCCTCGCGTGCGCAAATACCCTCCCAATTTAACATAACGCATTCATAGCGAATGACAATCAAAGAGTCTTACCGGCAAGTCTGAATATTGGCCGGAGGTGGATACGACTAGGGGCCGCGCCAAATTTGCGCAGCCCCTTGTTTAAATTGGCTCCCCGGGTCGGATTCGAACCAACGACCTAGCGGTTAACAGCCGCTTGCTCTACCACTGAGCTACCGAGGAACAGCACTCTTGATGCGGTCGCGCCGTCCTATGCGTTGCGCGCCTGCCGGTCAAGGGCCTAATCATCCAAAACACAATTTTGCGAAACCGGTCGTTCACTGCCCTCTATTATGGCGCATATGTGGTTAAAACAATGCAAAATGCAATTGTCTGACGGATATTTACCGTGTCCGATATTGAAAATCGCCTGCTGGCAATTGGTCGCTGCAGTGGTGGCAGGAACTGAGTGGACGACCAAATGCGGCGGCAACCCTCGTTTCGGAATTCAAGGAACGCTGCCACGTCGCGGCGGAAGCGCTGACAAAAAACGCTGTGCAGGCGCTTGGACAGGCGCGCAGCGTACTCAGTTTGAGCTACTCTATCTACCATTGAAGCCGTCCTTACCTGTGCACCCAGGTTGGAGCGGGTGGTGATTGGTGAGGGCTGGCCGGGCTTGGAAGGTCGCCGATTGGCGCTAGCGTTGGAGGGCCATATTCTGCGGGTGTAAATGATTACCGAGCCCGCGGGTCTGATCTATGAGTTGCTTTGGGGAGGTGGCGGGCTCTGGCCCTCGGCAAGGCGCCGTTTGGCCAGTTCTTTCAGCTCGTCGGCGAGTACCGGATTGTCTTCAAGCAGGCGGTTCAAATCGCGTGCTTCCAGCACCAGCAGCTGGCATTCGGTAATGGAAATGACATTGGCCACTCGCGCGGTTCGACTGAGGATGCCCAATTCACCGAAATATTCGCCCGTCGTCAGGTGGAACGCGTTCGGCGCCAAATCTACTTCGACATCACCGGAGACAATGAAATACATGCAGTCGGCCGCTTCTCCGCGGCGAATGATGGTGTAGCGCGCCGGTATGGTCCAGGGGTTCAAGAGCTCCGCAATCTCGGCGATTTTCTCGGCATCGAGGCGGGCGAAGAAAGGCACTTTTGCCACCATGCCCCAGGTCACCACGAATTGCCGCTTGCTCAATTCCTGCATAAAGCCGGAAGCAAGTATGGCGGCAGGAAGGGCATACATGCCGAGGCCGAGAATGGTGACAAAGCCGCCCAGTATCTTGCCCAGCACGGTGACCGGCGTGACATCGCCGTAGCCTACCGTCGTGAGAGTCACCAGCGACCACCACATGGCCGAGGGAATATCCGCAAAGGCTTCGGGTTGCGCGTCATGTTCGATCACGTACATCAGGCTGGCGGACAGCACGAGCATGATGAACATCAAAAAGCCTGACATATAGAGCGTGCGCCGTTGGCCGTAGAGGACCGCCGAAAATGTCGCCCAAGCGCCCGAATAACGCGTTAGTTTGAGGATTCTGAGTAGCCGCAATATGCGCAGCACGCGCAAATCGATACCAACGATGAAGCTCAAATAGAATGGTAGAATGACGATCAGGTCGATCAGAGCCAGCGGGCTCGCCATATAGCGGAGACGGCCGAGAAAGGGACCACGGTATTTGCCATCCGCATCGTCGATGGCAACCCACACCCGCGTCACATACTCAACGGTGAAAATAGCGACCGATACCAGTTCGAACATGTCGAAATGCGGCCGGTAGGAACTGGCGATGGAATCGATCGATTCGACGATAATGGCAAGCACGTTCAGGGTGATGAGGCCGATCAGGCCAAAATCGATAATGCGCGACAATAAATCGTCGCCCTGGCCAATATCGAGCAGGTCATGGACCCGCTTGCGAATCCTAGTAATCACCTAATGCACCCTCTGCCAGATTCGGCCAGCGGCATGTTGCGACCCAGGCTGTGTCAAAACAGCCTCGGAATGTAGTCGACGCGATTTTCTACGGT
>JAPYQV010000378.1 GCA_029937205.1 Alphaproteobacteria bacterium | reverse complement strand
CTAAAACGTACTCCTAATATTGTAGTGAAAAATTAAGGCAAAGGCAATTCATAATAATTATGAATAATATAGTAATAATATAGTATTAGTTAGCAATCCCCTGTCGCCGCCGACGTTAACTTGCAGCGCAGCGTCAATGCATCGACAGCCGGACCATAACGCCGCCGGTAATAATGCGGGCGCCGGCCGACGGTCGAAAAGTCCGAATTTTCGTACAGGCGGCGTGCCGCGATATTGTCCTCGGCCACTTCGAGAAAGAGAGTTCCAATATCAAGTTTCACCGCTTGTGCCTTTGTCGCATCCAACAACAAGGCACCCAATCCGTTGCGCCGCAGGCCGGGCGCCACAGCGAGCGAAAGAATTTCGCCTTCCTCGCCCGTTGAGCGGCAAATGACGAAGCCCATGGTTTTGCCATGCGGGCGGGTGAACAAACCAAACGCCCCTGGCGCATTTAATATTCTGCCCAACAGTTCGGCATGCCATGCATCTTCGAAACATATGGCGTGAAGAGAAGCAATTGCCGGCAAGTCGTAACTTTTTATTTCTTCGAACTGAAGTGTTGCTGGCGATGGTGAATCCATCACATGTCTGCCGGGCGATGATTGACCGGGCCGACGCCGGGCTCGCGCAAGTATATCGGCGGGACCGACGTGACAGCAGATTTGCTCAAACCACGCGCGGCGATGATTGTGGCGACTATTACCGCTTGCGGATAAGACGGGCAGTCGGAAATGTGGCATTTCCATCCCGCCGCATCGAGAATCGGAGCCGCCATCGGAGAACCGCTACCAACCAGTAAGAGGGGCGTACCGGGCGCGCAAATCGGTGATAGGCGACGCGGTAGGGACTCCACATTGGCAGCGAATGGTGCGGCGGCTGGCACACCATCGGCCGCGAAAAACTGTCCGTAGACTTGCTCGCGGCGGGCATCCAAAGCAGCGAAGATCATATGCCCTTGGCGCTCGGCCAAAGGCGGCGCAGCCGCAAGAGTTTGTAAGGTTGTGACACCGGCGAGCGGTAAACCCGTCGCCAGAGCAAGACCACGCGCCGTGGCGAGGCCGATGCGTACGCCTGTAAACGAGCCTGGCCCTTGAGTCACACCAATACCGTCCAGCAATTTAAATTCGATGGCCGCTTCCTTCATAACGCTCTTTACCATCGGCATCAGAATTTCGGCCTGACGCCGACCGGCGATTTCCGTTTGGCTGGCAACCACGGTCCCGGCGGACCAGCAGGCCACCGAACAGGTTGTTGTGGTGGCATCAAGAGCGAGAAGCCTCATCGTCCTTCACGCCGCCCTTTCTGTTAATCTATTGTCGAATCGTTGAAGTAAAACCGAAAAAATGCACCTGGAATGTAACCACTATCACCGCCGGGGCACTGCCGACAAGGCAATGGCCCGCCGATGGACAACTGCATGACATTGGTCAGAATCCTACCACCGGAATTCGATGTTGAACTGGCGCTTGCCTATGCGACGTCCGGCAACTTGACCGGCAAACCCATATACCGCCAGCCAGCATGCTGGTTGCACACCGATGCTGCAGCGGCGCTCGCCAGAGCAATCTTGCTGGCCGCTGAATTGGGTTTGAAAATTCGAATTTTTGACGCTTACCGGCCGGTCGAGGCGCAATGGGCGTTGTGGCGCCATAACCCGAATCCGGATTTTCTCTCAGACCCCCGGCGCGGCTCGCCGCACTCGCGCGGAATCGCCATCGATTTGACACTATTGCGGCGCGCCGACGGAACGGCGCTCGACATGGGTACGCCATTCGACGATTTTAGCGCTCGCGCGTTTCATAATTGTGAAACTCTTGCGCCTGATATACGGCGCAACCGATATCTCTTGTTGGGCTTGATGGCGAGCGCGGGATGGGACCACTATTTGAATGAGTGGTGGCACTATCAGCTTTATAATCCGCGCAGCTATCCGCTGATGTGGGATAGCGCCACGCGCACAGGAATGATGACGGATTGATGACAGAGCTGAGATTCACAGGGTTGGTTCGCGGTGGGCGGCTGAAAATTGCCGCGGCGGCGTTTCTTGTTGCGCTATTTTATCTGCCGGTGTGGGGAATGGCCGCCGATTCGGCCGTTATTCTGCAATATCACCGCTTCGGCGAATCGGACATACCGTCCACCAACGTGACGTTGGAGCAGTTCGAAGCGCATCTCGAATACCTCCAATCGGGCGGCTATACAGTGCTGCCGGTGCCCCATATCGTCGCTGCCCTGCAGGCCGGCCAGCCGCTGCCCGATAAAGCTGTCGGCATTACCATTGATGATGCCATCACGTCGGTCATCCTTGAAGCATGGCCGCGTCTCCGCGCCGCCGGATTTCCCTTTACCCTGTTTGTCGCCACCGATGCCGTCGACCAGCGCCAGGCGCGCATTATGAGTTGGGACGATATCCGCACGCTGGTCGATGCCGGTGTGACGATCGCCAATCACAGCAGCTCGCATGGACATTTGTGGCGTGAGAGTTTGACGACGGCACGGCGCGACATAGAAGGCGCCCAAGCGCGGTTTCAGGCGGAACTCGGCTTCATGCCGCGCCTCTTCGCCTACCCTTATGGCGAATATAATTTGGCCCTGCACGAGCTCATCGAAGAACTTGGGTTCGAAGTTGCGTTTGCACAAAATTCGGGCGTGGTCAGCAAGGACGCGGACTTTTTCGCCGTACCGAGATTTTCGCTGAATGAGGTGTATGGCGACATCAAGCGCTTTCACCTGATCATTAACACGCTACCGATCCCGGTTCGCGACCTGACGCCGGCTGACCCCATTTTGCGCCGCAACCCGCCGCATATTGGCTTTACGGTTGATGAAAGCCTCGAGGATATCGACGAGATCGCCTGCTACGCCTCCAATCAAGGTGCGGTTCAGCTCGAATTACTGGGGGCTCGCCGGGTGGAACTTCGTTTGTCCGAACCCCTCCAGCGTGGCCGCAACCGCATAAACTGCACGCTGCCCGGCCCGGACCACCGTTGGCTGTGGTTCGGCATGCAGTATCTCGTGCCTTAACTCGGACACCGGGGATATTCGCGAGACGAAGTAATCAGGATCTGCGGTCGGCGGCGCCGAAATCGTCCTTTGTCCAACGATCGTCGTGCAGCTGAGCGCCGTCGAGCGGTGCCAGATTGTTGGCCCGCATGATGGTTCGAATGGTCTTCACATATTTTGCGCCGCGCTCCGAATAGCGCAGCAGTTCGCCAGCCAACTTATCACCGTCGATCGGCTGGGAGCGATCGCGCAACCATTTCCGGGCGCCGCGAAATTCTCTATAGGCGCGGTGATAATTCAAATTGTGCATGTAGGATCGTATGCCTTCGACCAGGCTCGAATAGGCACGGATTAAATGACGCCGTCCGCTCGCCCGTTCTTCCGGCAGCATGCCGTTTGCTGCCGCGAAGGTATATTGGCCAAACAACGCGTTGCCCTCACGCGCGAAACGAGAGGTCCCCCAACCGGATTCCTCTGCCGCCTGGGCAATGGCGAGCGACGGCGGAATGATATCGACCCGTGCCATGAAGGCGTCCCAATCATAAGGGTCGGATTCGTAACGATCCGCCATTTCGTACAACCATTTGCGCTGATCGTCGGTCAAGGACATGCCG
>JAPYQV010000377.1 GCA_029937205.1 Alphaproteobacteria bacterium | reverse complement strand
CCTCCGGCCCCTGCCTCCCGAAGACAGTGCTCTACCAGGCTGAGCTACACTCCGATACCGGGATCATGAAACTTGGCGATGTTTGCCGCCCGACGCGCCGGGCAGTGATCCGGCGGCTTTATAGCGCTATCGCGGACGCGCGGCAAGCGGGCTCCGCGTGGCAGCCTTGCGGCAGCCTCGCGGCTCAGAAATCGTGGCCGCGCAACCATTCCGCATAGGCGGCGACACCCGCTTCGAGCGGCCATTTTGGTTGCCAGTCGAGAACATCGCGCGCCGCCGATAAATCCATTGGCGCGTGGTCGAGATCGGCGCCTGCGCTGCCGTGATTGACAATATCCGCCGCCGGCAGCGCTGCCCGCACGGCCGCGGTGATATCGCTGAAGCTCGCGCGCCCGCCGCCGGTGATGTTGAAGGCGCGCCGGCCCAGCTCGGCGCTGTCATAGGCGGCGATGGCGGCGTCCACGACATCCTCGATATAGACATATTGACGGGCGAATCCGGCGCCGAAGGCGTGTTGGCTCGGGCGGCCTTCGAGGGCATCGCGCAGCAGGTCGCGAATCAGGCAATCGGTGCGCCGGCGCGGGCCATAGACCCAGGAAAAACGCAACGCCACGCAATCGAGGCCGTGCTGGGCGGCATAGGCGCGCGCCAGGATATCGCCGCTCGCCTTGGTCGCGCCATAAACATCGACGGCGTTGAGCGCCGTGTCTTCCGTGCAAATTTCCAATCCCGGCGGATGGTCGCCATAAGCCGAGGTCGAGGAGCAATAGACGACGCGGCGCAAATTGCGCTGGCGCGCCGCCTCGAAAATATTAGCACTGCCGATAATATTCGATTCAACGATGGCGCGCGGATTATCGAGTAGCAGCATCGGTCCCGACACGGCGCCGCAATGGATGATGCCCTCAACACCACCCACGCCCTGGTCGAGCGCCTGATAGAGTTTGTGCACATCGCCGAGATCGGCGGCGATGAAAGGAAAATCATAGGCCTCGGCGGGCGCCACTTGATCCATGCCGATCACCGGACGGCTGCTTGTCTGGAGGCGCGCCGCCACGGTATAGCCGATCAGGCCGGCGGCGCCGGTGACCAGGATTGCACCATCGCTCATCCCAAGCGCCTGCTTAGTGGGCGCGGCGGATGCAGAAATCGACGATGTCGCGCAACGAATCCTTGGCCGCGCCATCGGGGAATATGGCAAGCGAATCGCGCGCCATGGCGCCGTAATGCCGAGCCCGCTCCAATGTATCGCGAATAGCGCCGTGACGTTCCATTAATGCCACCGCATGTTCGAAATCGCCCGGCGCCTGCTCGCCGTCTTCCATGGTGCGGCGCCAAAAGCGGCGCTCTTCCTCGTCGCCGCGGCGGAACGACAACACCACTGGCAGCGTGAGCTTGCCCTCGCGGAAATCATCGCCGATGGCCTTGCCGAGCGTTGCCTCGCGGGCGAAATAATCGAGCGCGTCATCGACCAGCTGATAGGCGATGCCGAGATTGAGGCCGTAATTTGTCAGTCCTTCTTCTTCTACCGCCGGGCGCTCGGCCACGATTGCGCCGAATTGGCAGGCGGCGGCAAAGAGGGTCGCGGTCTTGGAGGTGATGACGTCGAGATAAGCCGCTTCGCTGGTTTCAGTATCGTTCGACGTCATCAACTGCATGACCTCGCCCTCGGCCAACACGGCCGAGGTATTGGCAAGAATGGCAAGCACTTTGAGCGAGCCGTCGGCAACCGAAAGCTGGAACGCGCGCGAAAAGAGAAAATCGCCGACCAAAACGCTCGGCTTGTTACCCCACACCGCATTGGCCGTCGCACTGCCACGCCTGAGGTCGCTCTCATCGACCACATCATCGTGCAGCAAAGTGGCGGTATGGATAAATTCGATGCACGCGGCGAGGCTGATTTGCCGCGTGCCCGAATAGCCGCACATACGGGCCGCCGCCAGGGTCAACATGGGACGCAGGCGCTTGCCGCCGGAGGCGATAATATGGCCGGCGAGCGTCGGGATCAGCGCCACATCGCTGTTCATATGCTCGAGAATGACGCGGTTGACCTCGCGCAAATCCTCGGCAACGAGGGACTGCAAATGATCGAGCGTCGCGTCTTCCTTGGGCGGCTGAGCCGCCTCCTGGTCAAAATTGACGACCTTTCCCAAAACATCCCCTTCTTGACGCCGCTCGCGAGAGCGGCAAGCATGGATTTATCGAGCCGAAGCAACATATTAATAACGCCTGGGAACGGCTTTGCACCCTTTTTGTCGGCGCAGAAGCCGAATTTGGCGTGTGGCGGGCGAGCTATGGTGGAACTGCTGCGATTAAACGATTTGGTCAAACTGTCCTTCTTGGAGGCGCTGTTGCGCGATGGCGGCATTGAAAGTTATGTCTTCGATCAGCATATGAGCGTGCTGGAAGGCAGCGCCTCGGCCATTCCGCGCCGTCTGATGGTGGCGGACGATGATGCCGAGCGGGCGCGGTTTATCTTACGCCAAGCGGAGGAACTCGATGGCCTTGCCTGAACATGTCACCGAGGATGCTCTCCTCGGCGGCCAGATCACCCTGCGCCAACATGCCGCTGGCTACCGTGTTGCCATCGACCCGGTGTTGTTGGCGGCCAGCGTTCCGGCGGGCGAGAGCGATACGGTGCTCGATGTCGGTACCGGCGTCGGCGCGGCAATGCTGTGCCTGGCGCGCCGCGTCGCCGGGGTAAAAATTACCGGCGTCGAAGTGCAGCGCGACCTGGTCCATCTCGCGGCTGAGAATATTGCCGAAAATGGCCTCGCCGGGCGCGTCGACGCCATGGTCGGCGATTTGCAGCGCCCGCCGCCGCGCCTGGTGCCGCGCAGTTTCGATCATGTCATGGCCAACCCGCCCTATTTCGAGGCCGGGCGGGTGCGCGCTTCGGGCAAGGACGAGAAGGCGACTGCCAATATTGAAGGCTCCGGCGGGCTCGGCGCCTGGGTCAATTATTGTCTTTCCATGGTGCGCCCCGGCGGCACGATTACCATGATCCACCGCACTGACCGCCTGGCCGAGCTCCTCGCCCTGTTGGGCGACAAGTCCGGTGATGTGATAATTTTCCCGCTCTGGCCGCACAATCCGTTCGAATTGAACGACGATGCGGAAGATCAGGCGCCGGTGGCCGCCAAGCGCGTGATCGTGCAAGCGCTGGCCGGCAGCAGGGGGCCGCTGCGTTTGTCCGCCGGGCTGGTACTGCATAAAAACAATGGCGACAATACGCCGGCGGC
Organism: Alphaproteobacteria bacterium; assembly: GCA_029937205.1. Taxonomy (GTDB): domain Bacteria; phylum Pseudomonadota; class Alphaproteobacteria; order UBA828; family UBA828; genus PTKB01. Next base: position 383 of record JAPYQV010000377.1, on the reverse strand, counting down.
CGATGCCATCCTGCGCCACGTCGGCGCGCTGATATTATAGAGAGAAGAACAAAATTCCATGACCTCACGCTTGATCGCCCGCCTGACATTCCGCCGCCCGCCGCCGGTGGTCGGCGTTATTCGCCTCACCGGCGTGATCGGCCAGGGCGGCATGCTCAGGAGTGGGCTCAATCTGGAAACCGTGGCGCCCTCGATCGAGCGCGCTTTTCGCCTGCCCGGCCTCAAGGCGATTGCGCTCGTGATCAATTCACCAGGCGGCTCGCCGGCGCAATCAGCGTTGATCCAGCGCCGCATCCGCGATCTGGCGCTGGAAAAGGAAGTGCCGGTCATGGCCTTTGTCGAGGATGTGGCGGCCTCGGGCGGCTACTGGTTGGCCTGTGCGG
>JAPYQV010000376.1 GCA_029937205.1 Alphaproteobacteria bacterium | reverse complement strand
GCGCAAATCTGCACGCCCGAGCAGGTCATGGCCGGCAAGGAGACCGGCGAGCGCGTGGTGGTGCTCGATTATGAGGGCTATTTCACCGGCGTTGGTATGGCCGAATTATTGGCCGATCAGGGCAAGCAGGTCACCATCGTCACCAATTGGGAGACCGTCGCACCGCACTGCATCTACACCGAGGAAATTCACGACATCCGCCGCATGATGCACGAGAAAAAAATCGCCCAACACACGCTCCATTGGGCGGAAAAAATCGATATCGGCAGTGCCGTCAACGTCACTATTTTTTATCTCTACCGCGACGGTCATGTGCGTACTTTGACCCCGAAATCCGGCGAATATGCGCGCCGGGCGGGCGCGGAAGTGACCGAGCTCGAATGCGATAGTGTCATTCTATGTACCGCGCGAAACAGCAATGACGGCCTGTTCCGCGAACTCAAGGCGCGGCACGGCGAGTGGGCCGGACAGGAAATTCAGGCGGTCTATCAAATTGGCGATTGCCACGCGCCGCGCTTGATCGCCAATTGCATTTTCGATGGCCACCGTCTGGCGCGCGAGTTCGAATCGGCAGACCCGCAATATCCCCTGCCGTGGATTCGCGAGCGCCAGGTGTGGGGCCACGAAACCTTCCCAAAACTGCCGGGGTAACGCTAACTTTGGTACAGTTGACCAACCGCAAAATGGTGGCGCACTATATGAATATGATTGTTCAAGCGGTTGGCAATAGATCGACGTAATCAAACTAAAGGGAGAATCTGAGATGCTGGACTATACCGAACTTAAAAAAAAGGACGGTCTTGAGCCGTGGCCTGCGATGGCGGATTTGCCGTTTGTGAATGTGCTCGAAGGCGACCCGCAACATCAGGGACGCTTCGATGTCGGCGGCTTCGGCTTTCGCACCATGGCCGGTGTTTGGGAATGCACGCCAGGCAAGTTCGAATATACCTATCCGGGCGATGAGATTTGCACGATTCAGGAGGGCAAACTCCTGGTGGTCGATGAGGACGGCAAATCACACGAATATGGCCCCGGGGATACTTTCTATACCCGCAAGGGCGAAGTCGCGACTTGGACTATTTTGGAGACGGTTTACAAGGTCTTCTACATTCACGATCCCGACGCCGAGCAGCTCGCCGAGAAAGCTGCATAGCCAGTAGGCCAGACCATCCAAGTAGAGACGCGCGCCTTCGCCGCCCGGTGAAGCGCGCGTCTGTGCTTGGTGTCAAACAATTCGAAAGATTGAATTTGATTTGGTGGCGCCGTCTTCAGAGCGCCGCATCAAGGAGAAGATGATGGCTCGCGATCCCCGCTATGATGTGCTTTTTACGCCGATTAAAATTGGTCCGAAAATCGCGAAAAATCGCTTCTATCAAGTGCCCCATTGCAACGCCATGGGATACACCGAGCATCATGGCGACGTGGAGCATCGGCGCATGAAGGCGGAGGGTGGCTGGGGCGTCATCTCGACCGAGCAATGTTCCATTCATCCGAGTTCTTGTTGCGCGCCCTTTGCCGAGCGGCGCCTGTGGAACGATGAACATTCCACCCAGCTGCGCGAATGGGTCGATGTCATGCACGAGTATGGCGCCTTGGCCGCCGTCGAACTGGTCCATAACGGCGTCGGCATGGGGAACCGCAAGACCAAGGAGTATCCGCTCGGCCCGTCGAACAACACGGTGCACTATAATTGGGACCCGATCATGGGGCGCCAGATGGACAAGGCGGACATCCGCGAATACCGCCGCTGGCAGGTCGAAGCGTCCAAGCGCGCGGTCGATGTCGGCTTTGACCTTGTCTATGTCTATGCGGCGCACGATATCGCCCTGGCGCAGAGTTTTCTGTCGCCCCATTCCAATCACCGCACCGACGAATATGGCGGCAGCGTCGAAAATAGAGCGCGCATCATCGGCGAATTGCTCGAGGACACCAAGGAAGCGGTTGGCGACAAGGCGGCGGTGGTGCTGCGCCTCGCGGTCGATGAGATGCGCGGCGAGGACGGCATTCGCTGGCAAGAGGAAGGTCAGGCGGTGGTCGAGATGTTCTCCGACCTGCCGGATCTCTGGGACGTCAATATCAGCGATTGGGCGGAAGATTCCGCAACCTCGCGCTTTAGCGACGAGGGCTTTCAGGAGCCCTATGTCGCCTTCGTCAAGCAACATACCGACAAGCCGGTGGTCTGCGTCGGGCGCTTTACCTCGCCCGACACCATGGTCTCGCAGATCGAGCGCGGCATCACCGATATGATCGGCGCGGCGCGGCCCTCGATTGCCGATCCGTTCCTGCCGAATAAGATTGAGGAAGGGCGTAACGAAGACATCCGCGAATGTATCGGCTGCAATATTTGCGTCGCGGCCGAAAACACCGCAAGCTTGTTCCGCTGCACGCAAAACCCGTCAGCCGGCGAGGAATGGCGGCGCGGCTGGCATCCCGAAAAAATTGCCAAAAAGGGATCGGACAATGGCGTTCTGATTGTCGGCGCCGGGCCGGCTGGCCTCGAATGCGCGCGCGCACTTGGACTGCGCGGCTACGACGTGCATTTGGTGGAAGCGCGCGATGAGGTCGGCGGGCGGGTTAGTTTCGAAGCCAGCCTTCCCGGACTTGCGGCATGGGGCCGGGTGCGCGACTACCGCACAGGCCAGATCGACAAAATGAAGAATGTCGAGATCCATACCGGAACCGAGCTATCGGCCCAGGACATTCTCGACTATGGCGCCGAAGTCGTCGTCATGGCGACCGGCTCAAACTGGCGCCGCGATGGCTGCGCCTACACCAATACCCACGCCATACCGGGCTGCGATGGCAAGCGCGTTTACACGCCCGACGACATTATGAACGGCAAAAAAATCGAAGGGCCGGTCATCGTGTTTGATGACGATCACTATTATATCGGCGGCGTGATCGCGGAGAAACTGCGCGCCGATGGCAATGAGGTCACCATCGTGACGCCGTTGATGGAACTCTCGCGCTGGACTGAAAACACCCTCGAATTGGTGAAAATTCAGAGCCAGATTCTGTCGCTCGGCATCAAACTGATCAAAGACCACAACATCGTCTCGATCGGCGACAACAGCATCGAAATTGCCAACGTCTATCATCCCGCGACGCGCGAGAATTTAAGCTATCAGTCTCTCGTTCTGGCGACCTCGCGGATTCCCAACGATGCGCTCTACCAGGAGCTGGCCGCCGATCCGAAGAAGCTGGAAGAGGCCGGCATCAACCAGCTCACCCGTATTGGCGATGTGGTAGCGGCGAGCACCATCCAGTTCGCTGTTTATGAGGGCCACCGCTTTGCCCAGGAACTCGACGGTGCGGCGCTTGGCGACGTGCCCTACAAGTTGGAGCATGTTCAGCTCGAAAGCGCCATGGCGGCGGCCGACTAAAACATTTGGGGCGCATAGAGCAGAACATGGCTTATCGGAATCGCTGTGGCGATCCGACAAGCCATGTGAATCTGCTCTAATTATTTGATAGCGATCGGATTCACATGATTAAACGGTACCACGACGTGGTTCCGTTTAATCATGTTCCGATCTAGCGCCGCTCAGGCACCCCACACTTCCTTCAACACGCGCAACCAGTTCTCGCCGAGAATTTTGCGCGCTTTTGTTTCCGACCAGCCGCGCTTCAGCAT
>JAPYQV010000375.1 GCA_029937205.1 Alphaproteobacteria bacterium | reverse complement strand
CAGGTTGTGACCAGGCCCATGTTGTGCATAAGCCGAGACTTCTATCGGACAACGGCTCCAGCTACGTCTCTGGCGAACTGGCCGAATGGTTGAGCGACAGAAAAATGGGGCACGTCAGGGGAGCGCCGTACCATCCGCAAACCCAGGGCAAAATCGAACGGTGGCATCAAACCCTGAAAAACCGAATCTTGCTGGAGAACTATTTCTTCCCGGCAGACCTGGAAGCGCAGATCAAGGCCTTCGTCGATCATTACAATCACCGACGATACCACGAGAGCATCAACAACCTTACCCCAGCAGACGTCTACTTCGGACGGGGCCAAGCCATTTTAAAACAACGTGAAAGGATCAAACGGAAAACAATGGAAACCCGGCGCTTGCAACACCGCAATATCGCCGCCTAATATATCAAACCAGATGAGCCAGACCCTCTCTTGGATCAGGCCGCCAGTTGTTCCAATTTATATGACGACGGACAGATGTTCTCCTCTCGTCGGAATGTGGACTAATCGTGGAAACATAACGGCAAGAGTGCCGGCCTCGTCAGCCATCATCAGCCGATTTTAGCCTACGACGTCTGCGGCAAGGATGGCCACAAGCCAGTGCTACCTTCCCCCAGTTATAAGATCAGTCTAGTCGAAGCGCGGGTCTACTCAAGGCCCTCTGTAGTGACAATCTGGCACAAGAGTGGGTGTCGGTGTCGACTTCTGGAAATGGCCTGCCGTTGCCTTCGATGAGGTGATGCCGGAAGGTCCGGTTTACTGCGCATTCAAGACTTGGTACGCCTGATGGCAAGCTCGTTTAAACCGATCCGTTTGCACTTTAGCACATCCCACATTGGACATTTAATGTGCCAGCGGGAGTAGTTAGTTCGCCGTGCTGATAATGGACGCCGGAGAGCGGTAGCCCCCGGCGATGTGGTCCGTGATCCACGTCGGATCATCATCCCGAGGTAAAACGAGAGACGGCGCACCCTTGCAACTCAGGCGGTACAATAACCGCGCATCTTCCGCCCTGTTGACGCCAATTTTGATTGGTGGCGAGGTATGCACGGACATGTAGTTGTTCCAGATGGTTACATCACCTGGCGCATGCATGTGGTCATAGCGGAATTCCGGCTGCAGGACGTGTTTTTCCAAGTCGTCCAGAAAGTCGCGGGATTCGCCTGGCGTCATATTTTCCACCTCGATCGGGGGACGGACACCGGGGCGGGAGGCCCAGACGGGGCTATGCAGCGATTTCACGCCGGAGCGCGGGTCCATGCGCACTAGCGGTGCCAGCCAGCCTTCGTCCTCAGCGTTCAAACGCCGGCGAACCTGGGTCGCTTCGAGTTTCGCCTGTTCTTTCGACGGTAGTGCCGTGAATGCGGCTGCGGTATCCGCGAAGGCGGTTTCGCCATTCAACGGCAGGCGTTTGCGCAGCGCCATAAGTTCGTCGTCGGAGCCAGGGAAGTAGGGGGCCGATCCGGATTCGGCCGGGGGCTCGACCCATTGCCCGTTCGGCGCGTCGCGCGCCACCGGCACGTGATGGGCGAGGAACATCGATACATAGATGGGTAACTGCTCGTATTCGATGTCGGTGTGCCACGTGCCGCCGTCTTTCAGACGGAATTCTTTTCGATCATCTTGGCCGAGCAGATTGGTCGCGACGAGCACCGCCGGCGATTCGTGCGGAAGGCACGCGACTTGGCCAGGCAGGACGGTGTCGGCGGCGGCAACCCGCCGGTGCGCGTAGGGTTGGTACTCGATGGCGCCGTCACTTGCACCGTCCTGCTGGGCCGGCTTTCCACCGCGCAAGAAGTTTGAGGGATGCGCGACCGGCGCGCCCCAGTGGTTCGCGAAGCGCTCAAACGTCTCGAGCGAAAACCGTTCGAGATCTTGCCCCGCGATGGTCAGCAGCCGAGAGTGGCTGAGCGTGTCCAGCAGGAGTTCCACCTGCGCCGAACGAAGCGGGTTGCTCAGGTCGATGCCCACCACACGCGCGCCCATGCCGCTGGCCGCGAGGGGGCGTTCGAACTGAACCTCCTCACCGAATATTGTCGCGAAGCGATGCTCTAGATGAGCTGGCAAATATTTGACTGAGGTCTCGTGCATGTCAGGCGCTTATTGGTAGAAAAAAATTAAGTCTAGCAGCAATTTTGTCGCCGTTCTACATCGTTCTGTTTTGCCCTACTTATCGTATTTATCTTGTATCCGACTATGGCGCAATTTCTCCTCCTGGGACTTTTCAAGCATCGACCGGCTTCAGGCCCATTTCTTCTATTACCTCAACAACGAGTATTGCTATCCCAGCCACCTTGGGGCCGGTAACGAGGCTTTGTTGCACTAATCTCCAAGTTTGACCCTATCAACGCCGACTTCCAGAAATTACGGGTAGGGCAGTTTCGCGCGTAAAATGAGGTCAGATTGTAGTTTGCTTGGCATGCACCCTAAGACTATCAATGCGCAGGCGGGATGGTTTCCTGTATCGATGGCCGTTCGCTGAACCGGTCTACCCAGACACTTAAATTACAGCGCTCGCTGCGCCATTGGAATTTGGGTAGGCGGTCTTCCCTTACGTCTAATTTCGCGTGCCAATAGGGAGGTAATGTGCAAGCTAGCATCAATTGAGCAATCGACAAAGGACCGTCAAACAGACCGTCTGCGACGTCTTTATCTAATGAATCTGCCATTCGATGGGCACGGGCGGTTTCGTGATCAATGATTGTGGGGGAACGTTCGTCGACTGGTCGTAAAAATTCTCGGCCCCAGACGGAGATACCATCCAGCATGCTCCGCACCTTGGCTTCAAGGCGCAAGGTGGACCATCGGTTTTCGTCGTAAGGGATGTCAAAGATAGGCGCACCGTCCAGGTGATCTAGGTAGGCGCAGATCACCTGTGAATCCTCAAATATAACGCCATCATCTGTGACCAGGGTCGGAACCCGACCCGATGGATTGATGGCGTACAGGGGGCTATCCGGCGTGCGCGTCTGGATGGGCGTCACGGGGATGCGGTCCTGCAGCTTCTTTTCAATGATCACTGCACGAACAAGTCGTGAAAAGGGCGAGGTTAAGGTCACATAAAGCTTCATTTGCTAATCTTATGTCATTTGTGAGCGCTGTGGTCGTTGCTTGTCGGGTTTTAGGCTGGAAAATTCATAATGGGCAGATAGTACCAAAAATCGTGGACCAGTTGGCTAGGCACAGGACTGTGTGGCCGCCGGCAGTGGAGTAGACTTCTTAACAATTGACTGTCTTGAATCATTTATGAAACACCCTCTATATTCGTCCGAGACAAATGACGCACTAAGATTGAGTGGGGGCGAGTAATGTGAATTTTTAGTAGGGGAATAATTCACATTTCAGGGTCAATCGCAAGGCGGGTATTCTTCCTCGTCCAGAGAAAAATATTCCGGTATTTATGGCTCGGCGTGTGCGCTCAATAACGTGAATAGCGCATAGAGTATAACTTGCCTGATACCGCCTATTGTCATTCGTTTCATTGGCTGCTTTTATGCAAAAAAAATTGTCATAAAAATAATTTTAGGAAAACACCCTAAAAGCTAGTAATTGGAGGAAATTGCCATGCAAAAAAGCGATCAACGAATTTTAACAACCCATGTAGGGAGCCTGCCACGTGTTCCGATTTTAAGAGATTTACTAAAAC
>JAPYQV010000374.1 GCA_029937205.1 Alphaproteobacteria bacterium | reverse complement strand
ATCAACAGGTCACGCCTGCGCGGACGATCGCCCAGCAAGGCCTGAATTTCGCCGAGCGCTTCGGGCTCTACTTGGCGGCCCTTGCCTTCATAGCGCGCGCCGCGCCGACCTTTTCCCGGGTGTCCGAATTTACGTACTTCGTTCTTTGCCGCCGCCATGGGTGTCTGCCTATTTTGTCGTGAGACGCACAAGGTGGCAAAAATGGATTAATTTGTAAAATTTATTAAACTGATTATTCAATCAATTTTATTGATCAAGCTGAGAATCGAAAATATCGCCGTTATGCATTTGTCCAACCAGGGCCAGCATGGCCTTTGCGGTTGGCGGGCGCGGCTCGCGGTCCGCCACCACCAAACCGACGGCGTGGGATATGACCGGCGCGACCAAATCGAGCACCTGGGCTCCGTTCGGCAAATTAAGCAGATCCAGAACATGGCGTGGCACGATGGCGGCCCATTTCCCGGTTTTGACGTGCAGGCCCAAATCGGCCAGATCGTTGGTTTCGATTTGCGGTGTTGGCCGACAGCCAGCGGCGGCGAAGGCGGCATCGATAATGCGGCGGTTCTGCATATCCTGGGAAAGGAGGCAAAGCGGCAATTCGGCGGCGTCTTTCCAACTTATTTCCGACCCCTGATTACGCCGTTTTTTCCAAACGGCCCACACCAGGCAATAATATTCGCGGTAGAGAGGCACCGATTTCACCTTGGGCATGGCTTCGTTGTCGAGGTAAGTAATGCCGAGGTCCAGTTCGAAATTTTCCAACCCGTGCTGAATTTCAAGCGAGCTCATGGCGCGCGCGGCGACCGACACGTTGGGGTGGCGTTCGCAAAACGGGAGGGTTAGCCGGGAGACGACGGGCAACGCCGTGGGGACGACGCCGATTCGTAGGCGCCCGTGCAGGCTATCGCGCATTTCACTGAGTTCCTGCACCATCGCATCCTGATCGGCGAGAATGCGTTCGGCCCATTCGAGCACCCGTTGGCCCTCCGCGGTAAAACCGATAAACCGTTGGCCGCGCATCACAATCGGCACACCCAGCTCATCTTCGAGGCGGCGAATAGCGGTCGAGAGGGTCGGCTGGGCAACGTTGCAGCGCTTGGCGGCGCGGCCGAAGTGGCGCTCCTGGGCGAGGGCAATGAGATAGTTGAATTGTTTAAGAATCACGCCGGATTACTCGAAATGTTGCGGCGGTTCGACCCGGACCAAACTAACGATCTCGGTATTGAGCGCCTGCTTGCCGGCGTTTTCGAACGTCGCGGTCAAGCGCGCGCCGAGGGCGGACTGGACCCGGCCGAGGCCCCAGTCGGGGCGCTCCGGGTGGCGCACCCAATCGCCGGGCGCAAATTGACTCATTTGTACTGGCTTTTGCATAGCGTCAGGATAGACCGCAATTGGAATTCGGTCGATGCGCGCCGATTTTGGCGGATCGGCGCGTCATATGTATAGCCATACCAGTTCGCAAGGAGGGGTCGATTTTGGCGCCATTTTCTTGTATCGCATAGATTACGAGCTGCCGATTGGCGGCAAATTGGGACCCCTATTAAAGAGTGAGACAATCATGACCAACCCGTCTTCGTTAGAGTTGGATATTGCGTCACTGCTCTGCGCACGTCTTTGCCATGACTTGGCGGGACCCGTTGGCGCGGTGAACAACGGCGCCGAATTGCTCAATGAAGGCGGCGCCGAAAGCATGGATGACGCGCGCGAACTGATTTCCAGTTGCGCCGGCCAGGCGGTCCGCCGTCTGCGTTTTTTTCGTCTCGCCTATGGTAGCACCTATGGCTCCATGGACTGGTCCGGTGCGATGCAGACCAGCGAAGCAATGTTGAGCGACGCAAAGATCAGCTATACGTGGGACGGATATTATGACGGGGCCGAAGGCACTGACGTCGTGGGTGTCGGAAAATTGGCGCTGAATATGATTTTACTGGCGGCAAACTGTATGCCGAGGGGCGGCACGCTCGAGTTTCGTGCCGCCGGAGATGTAAACCAGCCCGACATCACACTGTGTGGCCAGGGGCCGATGATTATTCTTGATGAGACGGCACTCACCGCCCTTGCCGATGGCTGCCGCCAAGATGGTGCGGCAGTGAAGGACTTGAATGCGCGCTTTGTGCAGCACTTCCTCACTGGCCTATTGGCGGCCGATTTTGGCCTTGCGGTGAACGCTGCCGCGACCGGCGAAGGGCAATTCGAAGTATCGACCAGCACGGGCTAAGCCAATCGTGTGAACTCACATCGCCGCTAATCCGGCTTCGCATTGAACTGCAATCGATCGAGCGCGGCTAACCTCTGCAAATTATGTTTTACCCCGCAAGGTGAATTAATTTTTGCTGCGAATGAATGCGTCCTGATTTTACCGGATGTTAACCAGCTAGGTGCATGCTGCTCTTTATTCGGACATCCGCTGTAAAGACAGTGGATCAATCGGCTGAGGACAGTTGCCATATTTCAGGGCGACTACAAAATGCATAGGGGCCATTCATGGACGATCTTTTAAGAGAATTCTTAACGGAAGCCGCTGAAAGTCTAGCGACACTTGATGTCGAGCTCGTGAATCTGGAGAAAACGCCGGACGACCCGGCGCTTTTAGGCAATATTTTTCGAATGGTTCATACGGTCAAGGGAACTTTCGGTTTCCTTGGTTTGCCGCGACTTGAGGCTGTGGCGCACTCCGCCGAAAATGTGCTTGGCAAGTTCCGCGACGGTGAATTGGTTGTCACCGAGCAGGCGGTTACTTTGATTTTGGAATCGATTGACCGAATTAAGGATATCCTCGCCGAGCTTGAGGCCAACGAGGCCGAGGCCGACGGCAACGACAAAGGTTTGATTTCCCAACTGGATGCCATGGCCGAGGGCGGCAATTCTTCGACTGGAGAGGCATCCGCAGCGGCAGAAGCGGCCGCCGAAGAGACAAGTGACGAAGCGTCCGGCAGCCTGTTTGATCAAATTGGCGGCGCGCCGGCGATGCAAGCGGCGGTCGAGAATTTTTACGCAAAGGTCACTGGTGACACCGAGTTGGCACCACTTTTCAAATCAGCGGACATGGCCAGCCTGCAAAAAATGCAGCTTTCTTTTCTGACCATGGCGCTGGGTGGCGAGAGTGACTATGACGGCAAAGATTTGCGCAGTGCGCACGCCCATCTCGTCGAAGGCGGCCTCAGCGATCAGCATTTTGACGCCGTCGCCGGCCATCTGCAGGCCACCCTCGAAGAACTGAAAGTACCTGAGGCGATGATTTCCCAGGTCATGACCATGGCCGCGTCGACGCGCGGCGAGGAATTGGGCGGGAGCGAGGTAAAGACAGAGAAAGCGGCGCCTGAGGTTAGCGTTATAGAAGCCGAAAAGCCGGCCGTTGCAAAGAGTACGTCAGAGGCCAGCGCCTCCTCGGCACCGGCCAAGGCCAGCGTTGCCAGCCAAAGCATTCGCGTGCATGTGGATCAATTGGAAAGCCTGATGACGACTGTCAGCGAATTGGTGTTGACGCGAAATCAGCTCCTTCAGATGGTGCGCGCGCATGAAGATAGCGAGTTCAAGGCGCCGTTACAGCGCTTCAGCCATATCACCACGGATCTTCAAGAAGGCGTCATGCATCTGATCAGCCCCAATTGATTGGTCCAATTTGAATGTTAGTGCATGGCCGGTTTTTG
>JAPYQV010000373.1 GCA_029937205.1 Alphaproteobacteria bacterium | reverse complement strand
ATGGTAAGTCCGGCGCCGCTCGCAGTTGAAACTGTCTATTCCGGCCTATTGAACAGCAAAGACCGGCGCGTGGCGGAACAGGCAAAATTTTTATTGGCAGAGCACACCGGTGAATCTGTGCGGCCGGCAATTGTGCACGGAGATTTCACCCAGTCCAATCTCAAGAATATTGCGGGCAATGAGCTCCCCATTTTGGATTGGGAATATTATTCGCCACGCGGCGCGGCGCTGGCGGATGCCGCATATTTTCAATTGTTTCTTGGCTATTTCGTGCGCCGTCTCACCGGGCCGGCATTACTGGACTATGTTTTGCGCTTTGTTGACAACGAACTGTTTGCTCGCCTGTGCGAGGTGGCAACAATCGGTGTGTCGCAGCGTCATTGCTTTGCCTGTCTTGGACTATTGACGATTGCCCAGTCACGCATCGACGATGGCTTGGGCGAAACCGATGAAATCGTCAGCGTTATTCTCAATATCGTGGATGGCATGAAACAAAGGGGATTATTCGGCAATTAGGAATATTTGGCCGAGTATCGGTATCATGGCATATCGAAAATTTGAGATTAAAACTCGTCGCGAATTCGACGTGCCGGCTGGCAAGGCTATTTCGCCAAGCGTGCCGGCAGGCGACGCCATTTAATGCCCCACCTGCTCGCCTCCCTACTCGCCGTGCCTAGACATATTCGTGGTTTCGCCGTACGGATGTTGAGACCGCCGGGCGTATTCATAGCCCTGTTGGGACCGGATGGGGTGAGCAAGACATCCACACTCGATACCATTTAGAGGCGACTCAAACCTGCCTTTTCAGCTGTTAAACGGCACCACTGGCGTCCGGGTCTGCTGCCGTCTCTGAATCGCCTGAGAACGGGCAACGAAGCGGTCACGCCAATTGGCGAGAAAGCCAACATGTCAAGCGTCGAGGGTCGAACCCGCATGCTGCCTTCACTCATACGCCTGATCTATTATGGAATTGATTTCACGTTGGGGTATTGGCTTCGTATTTACCCCGAAATGACGCGCGAAATCTGGTCATGTGCGACCGCTATTTTTACGATTATTTTGTTGCCTCTGAGCCGAAGCGTGCCACCGCGCCGCGCTGGGTGCTGCGGACGTTCTGTGCATTTTACCCGAGGCCACAGCGAGTTTTCGTTCTGACGGCTGATCCGGAACGCGTCCGGGCCCGGCGGGCCGATCTGACTATTGCGGAGATCGAGCGCCAGAACGAGGCTCTTCGGGCCGTGGCGCAAATCTATCCTGAGCTTGAGCTGATCGATTCAAATCTTGACATCAACGCCACAGCAGAACGGATAATCCACCGCATGGCGAAAAATATGCCGAAAAATTTCACGCTGCGGTCGGAGAATGAGTGAGTCTGATTCGCGCCAGAACCCCTTCAAACGACTGCGCTGGAATTCTGTTTACGGTCTCCTCAGCACCGTCATACCCACACTGATTCTGCTCGCTGCCTACCCAGTGCTGATTCGCCATCTTGGCGCGGATTTAGTGGGCGTCTACTTACTCGTGACCGGGTTGAGCAGCTTGTGGCGGTTCATCGAATTCGGTGTTTCTCACGCGACGATCAAGTTCGTCGCAGAGGATATCGCCAACGGCAACCCACAAGCCGCGGCAAATATTATTTCCACCGCGCTCGTCTATTACGCTCTGATTGGAGTAGCCGGCGCGCTCGCAATCTGTTTTCTCGCGCCCTCGCTGGTGTATCTTTTTTCGGTTTCCGAGGCCGTGGTGGATGACGCCGAATGGGCCTTCCGCCTTGCCGGCCTGCGCTTTGCCGCTTTTTCTATCACCACCGTATTCATCTCGGTGTTTAAAGGATTGCACCGGTTTGAATATGCCATGGCGGTGCTCTCGGTACTGCAGGTGGTGACCTTTGGCGGCGCGCTTCTCGGTATCCTCGTCGCCGACGCTGGGCTCGTCGGCATCTCGCTGATCGGCATGGTTGCGAATATCGCAATGCTCATTTTGGCGGCAATCGCCGCGATAACCGTCTGCCGTGCCCATGGCATTCACCTTTCTGCCGGCCAACCGTCAGTTTCGATGTTTCGCCGTATGATCGCCTACGGCGCCTTTTTGGCGCTCAACGGTATCTCGTCTTCACTCATTCAGCTGCTCCAAAGCGCTTTGGTCGCGGCATTATTGGGGCCGGGCGGCGTAACAATATTTAGCATTGGCGCCATGATCTGGCAGAGAGCAAATCGTACCTTTGCGGCGCTTTTCGAGTTTATGGTGCCGGCCACTTCGGCACTCTCAAAAGACCTGATCGACGAAAATACGAGGCGCGATACCGAGCGTCGGCTGCGACGACTTTATTTACGCGCCTTCGCGGTTTCCGGCTTTCTCAGCATTTCGGCGGCCGCCGTTCTCTACGTGATCGCACCTTACATCGTGCATCTCTGGCTCAATTCCGAAATCGACGATGAGGTAACGCTCCTCATCCGCCTGTTTTGCCCCGCCATCGCGGCGATAGGGCTTGTTCGGCCGGGTTACCACATGCTCAACGGTCTTGGCCGGCGGCATCTCAACACGATTTTCCGCCTGGCAACGCGAGCTATTGCAACAACGCCATCGGGCTGCCGACATCGACGACGCCGATACCGGCATGCGCCTTGTAGCCCAACAATTCCTGCACCCGGACCGGCATTGTTTTGGCGGCTTCCATCGGCACGGTCAAAAACGTGTTCTCCTCGGCCCGCAGCCAACCAACGACATAGCCCAGGAACATGCCGCGACGGTGGAAATCCTCGGTGGTGTTTGCGCCGCCGCCATGCAGCGATGTTCCGAGATAGAACAACGCCGAACCGGCCAGCATCTCTGCTTGCACGATCTCCTCCGGTTCCGGCTCGCGCTCGGGTTCCCACAGGTGGCTGCCGGGAACGACATGGGTGGCGCCGCTCGCTTTGGTGAAATCGGTGAGCGCGAACATCGCCTCGACCTGCAACAGCGGCTTCACTTTCGGCATGAAGGACCAAGCGTCCTCGTCGCGGTGGATTAATTGCGCCGTCTCGCCCGGCCGAATTTCGATCAGCTGCGCGGTGTTAAGCAGATAATCCTCGCAATTCGGTTTCAACAGGATGTCCGCGACCCCCTGCAGCAATGGGAGTTGCATAATATCGAGGAAGTTCGGCGATTTTGCCGGCAAACCGTCAATACGGACGGTCGAGGCACCATAAAAATCGACGAAGAAGTCACTCGTCGGATGACGCAGGCCAACGCCAAGTTTCTCGACGAATTTGTCGAGGTCCGCATTCAGCGCGCGCACCATGGAAGGCTTTGCCGCCCCCTCCACAATGACAGCGCCGTCGCGCTTCAAAATGTCGCTGACTTCCGCGGCGCTGGTCTCAGCGCTGGTCACCCGTGCAATCTCCGGCATGTTAGCCTCTTTTCCTGTCGATTCTCGTTAGCTTCATGGTCCTAGAAGCGAGCAAAAAATGTCAATCAATTTCGGGACATCCTGTTTCAGCCGCTCTCTGAATGCGCATACCGGCGCGCCAATTCCTGTTTGCAAGGCGCGCTATTTCAACAGCGCCATTGGGCTGCCGACATCGACCACGCCGACGCCAAAATGCGGCTTGTAGCCCAACAGTTCCTGCACCCGGACGGGCATGGTTTTGGCGGCTTCCATCGGCACGGTTAAGAACATGTTC
>JAPYQV010000006.1 GCA_029937205.1 Alphaproteobacteria bacterium | reverse complement strand
AGGCTTCCGACGTCCAGACCGAATCAAAGCCGAGCCGCTCGGCCTCCAACACCAATTCCATATAGATAGAGAATTTGGGCCCTGAATAGCCCGTAAATAAACCAAGCCGCATGACGAATTCCTTTCCGTGTCGCGCCGGATTGTATAACGATAAAGCGGCGACCGGTAACCAAAGAGTGGAAATATGCTGAGCGGCCAACAACTGAGCGACTTTCGGCGCGACGGCTTTCTGGTGTTGGAAAAGTTCGCCGCAGCAGCCGATTGCGACGGCCTTGTCGCGCGGACGTCTGAGCTGGTGGCGGCGTTCGAATTGCCCAAGCGTACATCCGTTTTTTCGACCGTCGAGCAGGAGCAGGCGAGCGACGATTATTTTCTCGAATCAGGCGACAAGATCCGGTTTTTCTTCGAGCAGGAAGCCTTCGATGCGGACGGCGAATTGCGCCAGGACAAGATGCGCTCGCTCAATAAGATCGGCCATGCCCTGCACGATCTCGACCCGGTGTTTGACGCCTTTTCGCGCCAGGCGGGCCTACAGGAACTCGCCGCCGATGTCGGCCTGGCCGCGCCGCTGCTGCTGCAATCCATGATCATATTCAAACCGCCCCGCATCGGCGGCGAAGTGGTGTGGCACCAGGATGCAACTTTTTTGCATACGGAACCGTCGCGCATGCTCGGCATGTGGTTCGCGTTGGAAGATGCGACCTTGGAGAATGGCTGCCTCTGGGGCCTGCCGGGTGGCCACCGAAGGGGCCTGAAATCACGCTTTCTGCGGGCGCCCGGCGGTGGTGTGGAAATGATTACGCTGGATGATACGCCGTGGCCGGACGACGACTTCATCCCCCTCGAGGCCCGAAAAGGAACCCTCGTCATATTTGACGGTAAATTCCCGCACGGCAGCCACAGCAACCGCTCGGCCCACTCGCGCCATGCCTATACACTGCATGTGATCGATGGAACTTGCCGTTATTTGCCCGAGAACTGGCTGCAGCGTGGCCCCGGCATGCCGCTCAGGGGCTTTTATTAACGAAATATCACTGGCGGCGGGCCCACCATCTCCGCTAACCTATCGGCCTAAACACCGCTAACCTATCGGCCTAAACAAATGAAAACAGAACACATTGGGAGGTAAGAAATATGAAAAAGCTATTTATCGGCGCGCTTGCCGCGCTGGCTCTGGCTGTAACCGGCACCTTCGCCGCCGGACCGGCTTCGGCAGATGATTTCTCGCCCGCCATCGTCTTCGATATGGGCGGCAAATTCGACAAATCCTTTAACGAAGCCGCCTATAATGGCGCAGAGAAATTCAAATCCGAAAGCGGCATTGAATACCGCGAATACGAAGTCACCAACCCGTCCCAGCGCGAACAAGCCATGCGCAACATGGCGCGGCGTGGGGCCACGATAATCATCGCCATGGGTTTCGCCCAGGCGGCGGCGGTCGAGACGGTTGCCAAGGAATTCCCCGACACCAAGTTCACCCTGATCGATATGGTTGTCGATCTGCCGAATGTGCAGTCTGTGATTTTCAAAGAGCATGAAGGCTCGTTCCTGGTTGGCATGGCGGCGGCGCTGGCCTCGAAGACCGGCAAGATCGGCTTCATCGGCGGCATGGATATTCCGCTCATTCGTAAATTCGCGCTCGGCTATATCGAAGGCGCGAAATATGTGAATGCCGATATCGTGATCTATCAGAACATGACCGGCACGACGCCTTCGGCCTGGAACGACCCGACCAAGGGCGGTGAATTGGCACGCAGCCAGTTCGACCGGGGCGCGGATGTGGTTTATGCGGCGGCCGGCGGCACCGGCATTGGCGTCTATCAGGCGGCCAAGGATGCCGGCAAACTCGCCATCGGCGTGGACAGCAACCAGAATTATATGCATCCCGGCACCATGCTGACCTCGATGGTCAAGCGTGTCGACGTGGCCGTCTATGACGCCTTCATGACCGCCAAAAACGGCACCTGGCAGGGCGGCTTCAAGATTCTGGGTCTCGCCGAAGATGGCGTCGGCTTTGCCCTCGACGAATATAACCGTGATCTCGTCTCCGCCGACATGGAAATGAAGATCGAAGCCGCGCGCCAAGACATCATCAGCGGCAAGGTCATGGTAACGGATTATATGGCGCAGTAGGGAGGGGCGCCGCCGCGCCTGAACGCGGGCGGCGGCGCTTTTCAGCGGTCGGAAAGAGTTAGGGAGATTTCCATGGCGGCGCCGGATCATGGGCGAGAAACATCGCCCCCCTCCGGCGCTGCCCCGCCCGCTCTCGAAGTGATCGGTATCGAAAAATGGTTCGGCACCGTTCACGCCAACAGCAACGTCAACATCCGCGTTGCACCGGGCACCATCCACGGCATCATTGGCGAAAACGGCGCCGGCAAATCGACGCTCATGAGCGTCGTCTATGGCTATTATCAGGCCGATAGCGGCGAAATCCGCGTTAACGGCGAGGGTGTGCAAATCAAAGGCCCCGAGCACGCCATCGCGCACGGAATCGGCATGGTACATCAGCATTTCATGCTGGTTGATACCTTTACCGTATTGGAAAATATAGTTCTCGGTGTGGAGGGCGGGCGCGTGCTGGCGCCGAGCCTGGCCGCAGCGCGCAGCGAGTTGGAACGCCTTGAGCGCGATTACAATCTCGAAGTCGATCCGGATGCGATCGTCGGCGAGCTGCCGGTCGGCGTTCAGCAACGGGTGGAAATTCTGAAGGCGCTCTACCGCGGCGCCGACATTCTTATTCTCGACGAGCCCACCGGCGTGCTCACGCCGCAGGAAGTCGATCACCTGTTTCGCATTCTGGCGGCGCTGCGTGAGCAAGGCAAAACCATCATTCTGATCACCCACAAGCTGCGCGAGATCATGGCGCTGACCGACGAGGTGACGGTGATGCGCGGCGGCGAGGTCGTTGCCCAGGTCATGACCGCCGAAACGACACGCGAAAAGCTTGCCGCCCTGATGGTCGGGCGCAGCGTCCTGCTTCGGGTCGAAAAGGGCGAGACTCATCCGGGCGCGGCCTTCCTTGAAGTTGAGGATTTGTGCGTCAACGACCATGCCGGATTACCGCGCGTCAAGAATGTCAGCTTCCAGGTGCATGCCGGTGAAATCCTCGGCATCGCCGGCGTTGCCGGCAACGGTCAATCGGAGCTGATGGAAGCCCTCGCCGGCATCCTGCCGAAAAAATCAGGGCGTATCCTGATCAAGGGCGAAGAAATAATCGGCGGTTCGGCGCGGGGCGCGCGCAATGTGCGCGCCGCTGGCGTCGGCCATGTCCCGGAAGACCGCCAGCATATGGGCCTGATCACCTCATTCGAGGCAAGTGAAAGCGGCATCCTCGGCTATCAGCGGGACGAAAAATACAATCGCGCTATTCTGATGAATCACGCCGGCATTGTCGCCGATGTGGGCCGGCAGATGGCGGAATATGACGTGCGCCCGCCCTTGCCGCGTCTTCGCACCGGCGCGTTTTCAGGCGGCAACCAGCAAAAAATCGTGCTCGGCCGGGAAATGGATCGCGACCCGGATGTTCTCCTGGTCGGCCAACCGACCCGCGGCGTCGATATCGGTGCTATCGAGTTCATCCACCGCCGCCTGGTCGCCATGCGCGATTCCGACAAGGCGGTGTTGTTGGTTTCGGTCGAGCTCGACGAAATCCTCTCGCTCTCGGATCGTATCCTGGTGATGTTCAACGGTGAAATCGTCGGCGAGATGACGCAAAGCGAGGCCACCGAGCAGGCGCTCGGACTGATGATGGCGGGCGAGCGGCAAGCGACCCGACAGGAAACCGTACTGTGAGCATTGGCGCCCCCACAGAAGCACCGCGCTGGGTCACCCATGCACTGGTGCCGCTGATCAATCTGTCTCTGGCGCTGATCATCTCCGGCCTGCTCATCGCGGCGCTCGGCGAAGACCCGTTCGAGGCGATTTCAATTCTCGCCTATGGCGCGTTCGGCTATCCCGAAGCCATCGGCTATACGCTTTATTACACCACCAACTTCATCTTCACCGGGCTTGCCGTCGCCATCGCTTTTCATTGTTTTTTGTTCAATATCGGCGGCGAGGGTCAGGCCTATCTCGGCGGCCTCGGCGCCGGCGTGGTCGGCCTTGCCATCGGCCACTGGCCGGCTCCCATTACTCTCATCCTCGCCATTCTGGCGGCGGCTGTGTTTGGCGGCGCCTGGGCTTTTATTCCGGCCTGGCTGCAGGCCAAGCGCGGCAGCCATATCGTTATCACGACGATCATGTTCAATTTCATCGCCGCCGCCTTGATGACCTATTTGATGGTCGAGATCTTTATCGAGCCGGGCCAGCAATCGGCCGAGAGCCGCAATTTCGAAGCCGGCGCGATTCTGCCCTTCGTGCATGACATTCTCGCCGAGATCGGCATCGACGCCGGCCATTCCTTCCTCAATCTCTCCTTCGTGCTCGCTTTGATCTGCTGCGTGCTGTTCTGGTTTTTTGTCTGGCGCACGCGCTGGGGCTATGAGATCCGCGCTGTTGGGCAGAATGAATCCGCCGCCATCTATGGCGGTATCCTGCCGTCACGCGCCATCATCATGGCCATGTGTATCTCCGGCGGCCTGGCCGGACTGGTCGGCGTCAATGAAATCCTCGGCGTGCATCATCGCCTGTTGCTCGAATTTACCGCCGGATATGGCTTTGTCGGCATCGCCGTCGCGCTGATGGGGCGCAACCATCCGTTTGGCATTTTTATCGCCGCCCTGCTGTTTGGCGCGCTCTATCAGGGCGGCCAGGAACTCGCCTTCGACATGCCCAATATCAACCGCGATATGGTGGTGGTGATCCAGGGCCTGGTCATTCTGTTCTCCGGCGCCTTGGAAAATATGTTCCGCGGGCGCATAGAAGCCTTGTTCATGCGCCGCGCGCGAACGGCATCGGCAGCGGAATAGGGGGGCGCCATGGGCGAACATATTACCTTCTTCGTACTCATGCTTGACGCCATGCTGCGCGTCTCGACGCCGCTCATTCTGGCCTCTTTCGCCGGCATGTTCGCCGAGCGCTCGGGAATCGTCGATATCGGTCTCGAAGGCAAGATGCTGGGCGCCGCCTTTGCCTCCGCATCGGTCGCCCTGGTGACCGATTCAGCCTGGCTCGGCCTGATGGCCGGCATCGGCGTCTCGGTCGGCATCGCCATGATTCATGCCTTTGCCTGCGTCACCCATAACGGCAATCAGGTGGTCTCGGGCATGGCGCTCAACATCATGGTGGCGGGCCTCGGTCCGGTGCTGGCGCTGGCCTGGTTCAATCAGGGCAGCCAGACTCCCATGATCGCCGACATCGCGCGCTTCAAGCCGATTCACCTGCCCTTTGCCGACAAGATGCGCGATGTGCCGGTCATCGGCGAAGTCTATAGCGAGCTTATCAGCGGACATAACATCATTGTCTATCTCGCGCTCGGCATGGTACCGCTCGCCGCCTGGTTTATCTATCGCACGCGCTTTGGTTTGCGTCTTCGTGCCGTCGGCGAAAATCCGGAAGCGGTCGATACGGCCGGCATCTCGGTCGCCGGCATGCGCTACCGGGCGATGATTGTGTGCGGCATCCTGTGCGGCGTCGCCGGCACCTATCTCGCCATCGCCATGAACACCCTTTTCATCCGTGACATGACCGCCGGCATGGGCTATCTCGCCCTCGCCGCGCTGATCTTCGGCAAGTGGAAGCCGCTGCCGACCCTGCTGGCTTGCTTTCTCTTCGCCTTTGCCCAGGCGCTCGAGGCGCGCCTGCAGGGCATCGACATTCCCGGCATCGGTATCATTCCGGTACAGGCAATCCAGGCCCTGCCCTATGTCCTGACGGTGTTATTGCTCGCCGGTTTCGTCGGCCGGGCGATCCCGCCCAAGGCGAGCGGCGTGCCCTATGTGAAGGAAAAATGAGCGCTGACCTGAAGGATATGATCGCACGTGCCGCGGCGGTGCGCGAGAACGCCCATGCGCCCTATTCCGGCTTCCATGTCGGCGCCTGCATCCGCGCCGCGAGCGGGCGCCTGTATGCCGGCTGCAATGTGGAGAACGCCGCCTACCCGCAAGGACAATGCGCCGAGGCATCGGCGATCGGTGCCATGGTAAGCGGCGGCGACGGCAAGATCGCCGAGATCGTTGTCATGGGCGAAGGCGAACGTCTTTGTACGCCGTGCGGCGGCTGCCGCCAGCGCTTGAGCGAATTCGCCGGCCCAGAGACGCCGGTACATATCTGCGACCCGGAGGGTCTGCGCCAGACCATTCCGCTCGGCGAATTATTGCCCTATTCGTTTGGCGCCGATAATTTGGAGAATTGAATGGCGCATGATCCGCAAGCTGCGGCAGATGCCATCAGCGTCCACGCGCCTGATTTCCAACCTCGCTTGGCTCTTGTATTGGGCACCGGCTTAGGCGCTTTGGCTGAGGCCATTGAGCACCCCTTCATCATCGACTATGGCGATTTGCCGGGCTTTCCGCGCTCCGCTGTGGAGGGCCATGCCGGGCGCCTGGTGCTCGGCAAACTGGCCGGGGTCGAGGTCGCCTGCATGCAGGGGCGGGCGCACCTCTATGAGGGCCATGCGGCGGCGGATTTGGCCCTGCCGATCCGCGCGCTTCATCTCGCCGGCTGCGAGACCCTGGTGCTGACCAACGCCGCCGGCAGCCTCAATCCGCAATTTCTTCCCGGCAGCCTGATGATGCTCTCCGATCACATCAACATGACCGGCGTCAATCCGCTGATGGGCGCTAACGACACACGCTTCGGCGAGCGTTTTTTCGATATGTCCCGGGCCTATGACCCTGAGCTACGCCACCGCCTCGCCACCTCCGCGACGGCCCTTGGCATCGTCTTGAACGAAGGCGTCTATATGGCACTGCTCGGGCCCAACTTCGAAACCCCGGCGGAAATCCGTGCCTTCCGCACCATGGGCGCCGACGCGGTCGGTATGTCGACCGTGCCGGAATGCCTGGTGGCGCGCCATTGCGGCATGCGCGTCGCGGCGATCTCGAGCCTGACCAACCTCGCCGCCGGCATGACCGATGAAGAGCTTAGTCACGAACAGTCTCTTGCCGTCGGCGCTGAGGCGGCGAAAGATTTGCAGCGCCTGCTGCCGGAATTTCTCAGCAAGCTCTCGCCCGGCGTCGGCGAATGAGTCACACTGAGCCGGATATGAGCGACAATGTCAGCATATTGCCAACGCGTGACGCGGCAGGACGCAATCCGGGCATGGCTTTCGAGCCCGAATGGCTCGAAGAGGTGCGCGTCAACACCAGCGCGGTAGAGCGGCGCGCGGCAAATATCCCGGCGCGGCGCACGGTCAAAAAAGAATGGCAGGCCGCTTGGTTGCTCAAGGCGATCTCGTGCATCGACCTCACCACCCTGTCCGGTGATGACACGCCGGGGCGGGTCAAACGGCTCTGCGCCAAGGCGCGCCAGCCGGTGCGGCAGGAAATTCTCGACGCCCTCGGCGCCGGCGATCTCGGCCTTCGGGTCGGCGCCGTCTGCGTCTATCACGCCATGATCGCACCGGCATTGGAAGCATTGGCCGGCAGCGGCATCCCTATCGCCGCCGTTTCCACCGGCTTTCCCGCCGGCCTCAGCGCGCCCAATGCCCGCCTCCTCGAAGTTGAGGAATCGGTTGCCGCCGGCGCCAGCGAGATCGATATCGTCATTGATCGCAGCCACGCTCTGACCGGCGATTGGCGCGCGCTCTATGATGAAGTGCGTGCCTACCGCGAGGCCTGCGGCGCGGCGCACCTTAAAACCATCATCGCTACCGGCGATCTGGCGACGCTCCGAAACACCGCCAAAGCCAGCCTGGTCTGCATGATGGCCGGCGCCGATTTCATCAAGACTTCGACCGGCAAGGAGAGCACCAACGCCACGCCGGCGGTAAGCCTGGTGATGGCGCGCATGATCCGCGCCTACGGCGAACGCACTGGAGCGCGCGTCGGCTTCAAGCCGGCCGGCGGCATCGGTACGTCCAAGGTGGCATTGAGTTATTTATTCTTAATGAAGGAAGAGCTCGGCCGGGCGTGGCTCGAGCCGGAACTGTTCCGCCTCGGCGCTTCAAGCTTGCTCACGGATATAGAGCGCCAACTCGAACACCGCGTTGGCGGGCGCTATGCCGCGCGCCATCACCAACCCATGGCCTGACATGACCAGCACCGCCGATATCTTCGACAGCATGGAATATGGCGCGGCGCCGGAAAGCGCGGGCGAAGCGGAAAAATGGCTGGACGGCCATGACCGGCGTTTTGATCTTTTTATCAGCGGTGAATGGCGCCCGGCCGCCGAGGGCCGGAGCTTCGAAACGTTCAATCCCGCCAATACCCAACGGCTCGGCCACATCGCTCAGGCCGGACCAGCCGATATTGATGCTGCTGTCGCAGCCGCGCGAGCGGCACAAAATAATTGGGCTAAGCTCAGCGGCCACAAGCGGGCGCGCTATCTCTATGCCCTGGCCCGCCTGGTGCAACGCCATGCCCGCCTGCTCGCCGTGCTCGAGACGCTCGACAATGGCAAGCCGATCCGTGAGACGCGCGATATTGACATCCCGCTTGTCGCCCGCCACTTTTATTACCATGCCGGTTGGGCGCAAATCATGGCGCAGGAATTCCCTGACCATGCACCGCTCGGCGTCGCCGGACAGATCATCCCGTGGAATTTTCCCCTGCTGATGCTGGCCTGGAAGATCGCGCCGGCATTGGCGACCGGCAACACAGTGGTGCTGAAGCCGGCCGAACAGACCAGCCTGACAGCCCTGCTTTTCGCCGAATTGTGCCAGGAAGCCGGCCTGCCGCCCGGCGTGGTGAACATCGT
This sequence comes from Alphaproteobacteria bacterium, assembly GCA_029937205.1. Lineage (GTDB taxonomy): Bacteria > Pseudomonadota > Alphaproteobacteria > UBA828 > UBA828 > PTKB01. The sequence continues at coordinate 12,018 of JAPYQV010000006.1, read as the reverse complement.
CACCGGCGACGGTGCGGTCGGCGAACTGATCACCGCACACCCGGATATCGACAAAATCGCCTTCACAGGCTCCACCGAGGTGGGGCGGAAAATCCGCCTGACCACCGCCGGAACGGGCAAGAAACTGTCGCTTGAGCTCGGCGGCAAATCCCCCTTTATCGTCTTCGAGGATGCCGATCTTGACAGTGCGGTCGAAGGGTTGGTCGACGCCATCTGGTTCAATCAGGGCGAGGTGTGCTGCGCCGGCTCGCGTCTTCTGGTGCAGGAGAGTGTTGCCGAGCCTCTCTATGCCAAGATTCGCGCCCGCATGGAAACGCTCGTGGTCGGCGACCCCATGCAGAAGGGCATCGATATCGGCGCTATCGTTTCGCCGGAACAATTGTCGCGCATCCGCGAACTCGTCAGTTTGGGCGAACGCGAGGGCGGCACCCTCTGGCAGCCCGAGGCTGCCTGCCCGAGTGCGGGCTGTTTCTATCCGCCGACGCTATTTACCGATGTGGCCCCTGCCGCCACGATCGTACAGGAGGAAATATTCGGCCCCGTTCTGGTCGCTATGACGTTCCGCACGCCAAGCGAGGCGGTGGCGCTGGCCAACAACACGCGCTATGGCCTCGCCGCCAGCGTGTGGAGCGAAAACATCAACCTTGCCCTCGATATCGCGCCGAAGCTCGCCTGCGGCAGTGTCTGGATCAATGCCAGCAATTTGTTCGATGCCGCGTGCGGCTTCGGCGGGGTGCGCGAATCTGGCTTCGGCCGCGAAGGCGGACGCGAGGGATTGGTGGAATATCTTCGCCCCAATTGGGAAGCGACGCTGCCACCCTATGAAACGCCGCCCGCCCGACCCGCACAAAGCACGCCGGAGCCCGGCACGGAATTGCCGCTCGACCGCACGGCCAAGCTCTATATCGGCGGTAAGCAAAAGCGCCCGGATTCGGGTTATTCCCTGCCCGTGCTCGCGCCCGACGGCGCCGTGCTTGGCGAAATTGGCGCCGGCAACCGCAAAGACATCCGCGAGGCGGTGGAAGCGGCTGGCAAGGCCGCCGGGTGGGGCAAGGCGAGCGCGCATAACCGCGCCCAGGTGCTCTACTATATTGGCGAAAATCTCGAAGCCCGCGCCGGCGAGTTTCGCGATCGCTTGATGGCCATGACCGGCGCTTCGCGCAGCCAGGCGGCGAAGGAAGTTCGCACGTCCGTATCGCGCCTGTTCAGTGCGGCCGCCTGGGCCGATAAATATGAGGGCGCGGTGCACCAGCCACCCTTGCGCGGCATTGCCCTTGCGCTGCACGAGCCGCTCGGCGTGATCGGCATCGCCTGCCCCGACGAGCATCCACTTCTCGCCCTGGTATCCCTCGCGGCGCCGGCCTTGGCGATGGGCAATCGCGTTGTCATCATTCCCGCTGAACGCCATCCGCTCTCCGCCACCGATCTCTACCAAGTGCTCGACACCTCCGATCTGCCGGGCGGCGTTCTCAACATCGTCACTGGCGGGCGAGATGAATTGGCGCAAGTGCTGGCCGAACATGATGATGTGGAAGCCGTCTGGTATTTCGGCCCAGCGGCAGGCGGGGCCGCGGTTGAGCGCGCCGCGGCAGGAAATCTGAAGCGCGTCTGGAGCAATCATGGCCGTGGACGCGATTGGTATTCTTCTGCTCAATGTGAAGGCCCGGAGATTTTGCGTCATGCGGTTGAAGTCAAAAATGTGTGGGCGCCCTACGGCGAATGAATATGAGCCAAGCTAACTTTTTCCCGCAGGAAATCATCCGCAACAAGCGCGACGGCGCGGTGTTGAGCGATGCCGAAATCGAATTCATGGTCGACGGCCTGACCTCCGGCGCGATTTCGGAAAGCCAGATCGGCGCTTTCGCCATGGCGGTTTTCTTTAACGGCATGAACATGGCAGAGCGCGTCGCGCTGACCCGCGCCATGACCCATTCCGGAACGGTGCTGGATTGGTCCGACGCGGGCTTCGAGGGGCCGGTCCTTGACAAACATTCCACCGGCGGCATCGGCGACAAGGTGAGCCTGATCCTGGCGCCGGTCATGGCGGCGTGCGGCGCCGCCGTGCCGATGATCTCCGGGCGCGGCCTGGGCCATTCCGGCGGCACCCTCGACAAGCTCGATTCGATTCCCGGCTACAACACCACGCCCGATCTTATGACGCTGCGCATAACAGTCAAACAGGCCGGTTGCGCCATCATCGGCCAGACGGCGGAATTGGCGCCGGCGGATGGCCGCCTCTATGCCATTCGCGACGTCACCGCGACAGTCGAATCGCTCTCCCTCATCACCGCCTCGATCCTCTCCAAAAAGCTCGCCGCCGGGCTGGACGGTCTGGTGATGGATGTGAAATATGGCTCGGGCGCGTTTGCCAGTGCGTTTGACGAGGCGCAGAAATTGGCCGAGAGCATCGTCTCGGTCGCCAATGGCGCCGGCCTGCCGTGCACCGCCTTGCTCACCGACATGAACCAGTGTCTCGGGCGGAGCGCCGGCAATGCGCTCGAGGTGCGTGAATCCATCGATCATCTGAGCGGCGTCAATCGCGACGCGCGCCTGCACGAAGTGACCATGTCGCTGGCGGCCGAAATTCTGACTATTGGCGGCCTCAGCGACAGCGTCACAGACGGCCGGGCGAAAGCGGAGGACAGCCTGGCCTCGGGACAGGCGGCAGAGCATTTCTCCCGCATGGTGGCCCAGTTGGGCGGCCCCACCGATATCATGGCGGACCCAGCCAAGCACCTTCCCGCCGCTGCGCTGACGCAAGAGCTTGCGCCGGCTCAACCCGGCATCATCACCGCCGTCGATGCGCGTGCGCTCGGCCTCGCCATTATGGATCTCGGCGGTGGGCGGCGACGCGCCGAGGACAGTATCAATTATGCCGTCGGGCTGTCACACGTCGCTGCCATCGGCGAGCATGTCGGGCCAGAGCACCCGCTTTGCATCCTACATGCCGCCAATGCGGCCGACGCCGAGCGTGCCGGCGCCACAATTCGCGCCGCCGTTACGATCGGCGATACGGCGCCGGAGACCGCGCCGATGGTCCGCCACAGGGTCGGTAACAGGGTCGAATCATGAGACGCGCCTTTGTTCTGGTGATGGATTCGCTTGGCATCGGCGGCGCGGCGGATGCGGAAAAATACGGCGATACCGGCGCCGATACATTGCGCAGTATTGCCGCGTCGAGAGCGCTTGAAATCCCAAACCTGCTGCGTCTCGGTCTCGGCGCGGCGGCGCGCGAAAGCGCCGGCGAAGCGCTGCCGAACCTGCCAATGGATGGGCCGATATCAGGCGCTTACGGCGCGGCGCAGGAGCAAAGCACCGGCAAGGATACGCCGAGCGGTCATTGGGAAATGGCCGGCGTGCCGGTGATGACGGAATGGGGCTATTTTCCGCGTGAAGAGCCGTGCTTTCCCCCTGCCCTGACCGACGCCCTGATCGCCCGTGCCGAGCTTCTCGGCGTGCTCGGCAATCGCCATGCCTCGGGCACGGAGATCATCGCCGAGCTCGGCGACGCCCATAGGGAGAACGGCAAGCCAATCATCTATACCTCCGCCGATTCGGTTTTTCAGATCGCCGCCCATGAAGAAAGTTTTGGGCTGACGCGCCTTTTGGCGGTGTGCGAGATCGCGCGCAAACTGGTCGACAGCTATAATATCGGGCGCGTGATCGCCCGGCCGTTTGAAGGTTCCTCCAGCAGCTATGTGCGCACCGGCAATCGGCGCGACTATTCCCTGCCGCCGCCCGAGCCGACCTTGCTGGATCGCTTTGAAGGTAAAACCGTCTCGATTGGCAAGATCGGTGATATTTTCGCCCATCAAGGCACCGGGCAGATCATCAAGGCGAACGGCAATGCCGAGCTTTGGCAAAGGACGTTGGAAATTGCCGGTGGCGATGACGAGACTCTTCTGGCGCTGACCAATTTCGTTGATTTCGACATGCTCTACGGCCACCGCCGCGACATCGCCGGCTATGCGGGTGCGCTCGAAACTTTCGACAAGATATTGCCCGATTTCGAAGCCTGCTTGCGCCCCGGCGATCTCGCTATCATTACCGCGGACCATGGCTGCGACCCGACCTGGCCCGGCAGCGACCATACGCGCGAGAATGTGCCGGTGCTCGCCTTCGGTCCCGGCGTGCGCCCGGTGGCACTGGGGGTGCGCGAAAGTTTCGCCGATATTGGCCAGACCCTGGCCGGCCATCTCGGCTTGGCGCCGCTCGAGCATGGTCGTTCTTTCCTGAGTGAGATCGCAGCATAGCGGCGGCACGATGGCACGAACGCGAGTAAAAATCTGCTGCATATCGAGCCAGGCGGAAGCGCGCCTCGCCGTCGCGCACGGCGCCGACGCGCTCGGCCTGGTATCGCACATGCCGAGCGGGCCAGGTGTTATAGACGAACCGTTGATCGGCGAAATCGCCCGCGCCACACCGCCCGCCATCGGCACTTTTCTCCTCACCAGCGCGCTTCGCGCCGACGAGATTATCGCCCAGCAGAAACGCTGCCGCGTGAATACAGTCCAGATCGTCGATGCCCTGCCGCACCGCGAGTATGCTCAACTCCGCGCCGCCTTGCCGGGCGTCGCATTGGTGCAGGTGATCCATGTGCGGAGCAAAGTATCGATCGCTGAAGCGCGCGCCGTGGCCGGCGAAGTTCAGGCGGTATTGCTTGATTCAGGTGATCCGACACGCCCCGTCAAGGAGCTCGGCGGTACCGGGCGCGTGCATGATTGGTCGCTGAGCCGGGCGATTGTGGATGCGCTCGACATCCCGGTCTTTCTCGCCGGTGGACTGAACGCGGAGAATGTCGGCGAAGCCATCGCCCAGGTAAAGCCGTTCGGTGTCGACCTTTGCAGCAGTGTCCGCACCAACGACAAGCTCGACGGTAACAAACTCCGCGCATTCTTCGCCGCCGTCGAAGCGGCCGGTAACTAACAGTCCAGCGTGTTGTCGCGCTCCCATTGTGAGAGCGAGCCGGCATAGTCGTTCCACTGGCGGTTTTTCAGCTTCACATAGCTCGAGATAAAGGAATCACCGAAACCGGCGCGTAGAACTTTGTTTTTTTCCGTCAGGCGAATGGCGTCGAGCAGATTGAGCGGCAGTTTACGCAGGCCTTTGACCTTGTGGCCCTCGCTGTAGAGATTGAGATCGATGCGCTTGCCGGGATCGCGCTTGTTGGCGATGCCGTCGAGGCCGGCGACCAGAATACCGGCCTGCAACAGATAGGGATTGGCGGCGCCGTCCATCAGGCGAAGTTCGATGCGCCCCTCATCGGGAATGCGCACCATGGTCGAGCGGTTGTTGCCGCCGTAAGCAATGGAGTTGGGCGACCAGGTGGCGCCGGATGAGGTAACCGGCGCATTGATGCGCTTATAGCTGTTGACGGTCGGATTCCAGATCGAGCACATGGCGTCGGCGGAATGCAGCACGCCGGCAAGGAATTGATAGGCGATCTTGGACAGGCCGAGTTCGCCCTTGCGATCATGGAACAGGTTTTTCTTGCCCGTCTTGTCCCAAATGGAGACATGGGCATGGCAGCCATTGCCGGTCAGATTGGCGAACGGCTTGGGCATGAAGGTGGCGCGCATGCCGTTGTTCTCGGCAATCGTCCGGGCCATGAATTTGAAGAACACATGGCGGTCGGCGGTCTTCAGCGCATCGTCATAATCCCAGTTCATCTCGAACTGGCCATTGGCGTCTTCATGGTCGTTTTGATAGGGCCCCCAGCCGAGCGCCATCATGCCGTCGCAAATCTCGGTGATGACGTCGTAGCGCCGCATCAGCGCGGATTGGTCGTAACAGGGCTTACCCTGAATATCGAGCGGATCGGACAATTCCGTACCGTCCGGGCTGAGCAGGAAAAACTCGGCCTCGACGCCGGTCTTCATGCGGTAGCCTTTTTTGGTCGCCTTGGCGAGTTGGTGCTTGAGCATGATGCGCGGCGTATCCGCCATCGGGGCGCCGTCCATCCAGCAATCGCCGGCGAGCCAGCCGACTTCCTTTTTCCACGGCAGAATGACGAGGCTGTCGGCATCGGGAATGACCAGCATGTCCGGATCGGCCGGCGTGCTGTCGAGCCAGGCGGCAAAGGCGGCAAAACCGGCGCCGTTCTTCTGCATGCCGCCGATGGCCGAGGCCGGCACCAGCTTGGCGCGCAAATTGCCGAAATAATCGACAAAACTGATGAGAAAATATTCAAGTTTCTGCTGCTTGGCGATTTTCGCCAGGTCTGCGGCCATGTCGTCACCCTGTTTCGATTGCTATTGGGATTGTCTTACATGCGCACGGGTAAATGCATAACGCACCCCCGCGCGCGCCCCACAATAGCTATTATTTTCCTGGAATCCAGTCAGTTCCCGCTCTTTCTATTTACCCGGAATCCAGTCGGTTCCGGCGAGCGGGACACCAGCCATTGCCGCCGCCTCAATGGTCAGTGCCACCATGTCCTCGGGTTCGAGATTGTGGATGTGCGATTTGCCATTGGCGCGCGCGATGGTTTGCAGCTCGAGCACCAGGGCAGAGAGATAATTTTTCACCAAGCGGCCACCGCGCGCGGGCTCGAGGCGCGCTTCAAGTTCCGGGTTTTGCGTCGCGATGCCGACCGGACAGGCGCCGGTGTGGCAATGATGGCAGAAGCCCGGCGCCGTCCCCAGCGCCGCGTAATCGTCTTCAAACACCGGCTTGTTACAACCGAGCGCGATCATCGCGCCGACGCCGATAGAGACCGCGTCAGCGCCCATGGCCAGGGCCTTGGCCACATCGGCGCCGGAGCGGATGCCGCCCGAGACAATCAGTTGCACTTCGCGGTGCATATTCATGTCCTTCAGGGCTTCCACCGCCTGGCGGATGGCCGGCATGGTGGGGATGCCAACATGCTCGATAAAGACATCCTGGGTCGCCGCGGTGCCACCCTGCATGCCGTCGAGCACGATCACATCAGCGCCCGCCTTGACGCAAAGCGGCACGTCAAATTGCGGCCGGGTGGCGCCGATCTTGCAATAGATCGGCTGCTGCCAATCGGTCACTTCGCGGATTTCCTGGATTTTGATGGCGAGATCGTCCGGCCCGGTCCAATCGGGATGGCGGCAGGCGCTGCGCTGATCGATGCCTTGCGGCAATTGCCGCATGCCGGCGACGCGCTCATTGATCTTCTGCCCGAGCAGCATGCCGCCGCCGCCCGGCTTGGCGCCCTGGCCGATGACGATCTCGATGCCGTCGACGCGCCGGAGATCGTCCGGGTTCATGCCATAACGCGACGGCAGAACCTGATAGATCAGGGTCTTTGAGGATTCACGCTCTTCCGGTGTCATGCCGCCATCACCGGTGGTGGTGCTGGTGCCGGCGGCTGTCGCACCCAGGCCAAGCGCTTCTTTGGCGTGGGCGCCGAGCGCACCAAAACTCATGCCGGCAATCGTGATTGGAATTTTTAGCTCGATTGGTTTTTTGGCGTAGCGTGTGCCGAGGGTGACGCCGGTCTCGCAGCGCTCGCGGTAACCCTCAAGCGGATAGCGCGAGGCCGAGGCGCCGAGGAACAGCAGATCGTCGAAGGTCGGCAACTGCCGTTTGGCGCCGAAGCCGCGAATGGCATAGATGCCCTCATCGGCCATGCGCTGAATTTCAGCGATGACGCCGCGTGGAAAGGTATGGGATTCTTCCAGTTGTCGCTCATCTATGCCGGCGATCCCGGCGTTGTGTTCAATAGTTTTCAGCATTGTCGATATCAAAATTGTAGAGTTTGCGGGCCGAGCCATAGCGCCGGAAGCCGTCCGGGCCGCATGCCATGCCGGCCTGTTTGAGAAGCCCGGCAAGCGTCTCCAGATGTTCCGGTGTCATTTCCTTTTCAACGCAATCGGCGCCGAGCGCGCCAGTTTTGCCACGAACGTATATGCGAGCCTCGTAGATCGAATCACCAAGATCATCATCGGCGTCACCGCAAACCACCAGATTGCCGGCCTGGGCCATGAAGCCGCTCATGTGGCCAACCGAGCCCTGGACGACGATATCGACGCCTTTCATGGAAATGCCGCAGCGCGACGATGCGTCGCCTTCAACGACAATCATGCCGCCATGGCCTGAGGCACCGACCGCTTCCGCCGCATTGCCTTCGACGCGGATAACCCCCGACATGATATTTTCGCCGAGGCCCTTGCCGCATTGGCCTTTGACAGTGATCTCGGCCGCCTTGTTCATGCCGCCGCAATAATAACCGGCGTGGCCCTCGATCGACACCTTGTGCGCCGCCTGGAGGCCGACCGCGAGGGCATGTTTGCCGTGCGGATGCAGGACCCGCCATTCGTCCGGCATGTCTGCGCCATGATCATGCAGGCAAGCGTTGAGCTCGCGCACGCTCGAGATATCGAGATCGATGGTCTTCATGCCGCGGTCCTCATGCTGCCTGTGCCATCCGGTCGTGCGACCAGCTATAGACGGTGGCCGGCTTGGGCTCCCACAGGCGTGCTTTTTCAATGCCGGGCAAGGTCGCCAGCGCGCGGTATTCCGACGCCATGGCCACCCAATCCTCGGTTTCGCCGAGGACCGCCGGCTTGGCGGCGATCGAATCGCGCAGCACAGCAAAGCCATCGGCACTGCCGACAGCGAACGTGTAGAAGCCATCCAGCACCGATAGTGAATCCTGCAGCGCGTCATTCAGCGAACGGCCAAGTGTCAGCCGATGGGCGATAAATTTGGCCGCGACTTCGGTGTCATTGTCACTGTCGAATGTCACCCCCGAGTGACGCAGCCTGTCGCGCACGCCATTATGATTGGAGAGCGAGCCGTTATGCACCAGACTGAAATCCCGTGCCGCACAGAACGGGTGGGAGTGTTTGCCCGATATACCGCTTTCCGTCGCCATGCGGGTGTGGCCGATGGCGTGGCTACCGATCATTTCATAGAGGCCGAAGCGTGCCGCCACATCCGCCGGCAAGCCGGTCTCTTTATATATTTCAAGACGGTTGCCGATGGCGGTGATATGCAGGTCGGGATGGCGGCTCGCCACGCATTCGCGGATGCGCGCTTCTTGCGCCGGTAATATGAAGACCGCATGGTTGGCGCGGACGAAATATTCGACCTCCGTTTCCAGGGTTTGCTCAAAATCCTCCGCCAGGGCCGGCCAGTCACACGCGGCACCAGCGCTACTCAACGTAACTTTGATACGATTTTGCGGCGGCTCGGGCCCGTAAAGGGCGAATCCGGCGCTGTCGGGGCCGCGCTCGGTCATTTCCACCAACATCGGCGTGAGTAAACGGCCGAGCGAATTTTCGAATTTAGGAGTTTTGAGAAACAGGCCGACGATTCCGCACATAAACGCTTGCTCCACAGAATTTTTGAGAAATTTTGACGCGAATTCTAACTAACGTGAGGAATATAACATTCCTGACAGGAAATATCAACTGAAATGAATAAAATTTTCCTTAAGTGAATAATTCACCCGTATTTATTTTGCTGAAATATTTGCCTAGGTTGTAGGTTGGTTTAGGTAGTATGAAGCGACGGAATATTGCCGTAAGCGAAAGTCGGGATATGTTTGAACAGCAGGGCAGTGGCAAAGTCGCCGAATTTACAACGGAGACGGAGCGTGACAAGTGGGCCAATCGGCTTGAAATGTGCATCGGGCGCGAAGTCCGTCAATTGCGCCGCAAGCATGATATGACCGTCACCGAGCTTGCCGAATTGGCTGGCCTCTCCTCCGGTATGCTCTCCAAGATCGAAAACGGCCACACGTCGCCGTCCCTGACGACGCTGCAATCCCTCGCTTCGGCGCTCAATGTTTCGGTCACCGCTTTGATGCGGAAATTCGAGGAGCGCCGCGATGCAACGTTCGTGTCCGCCGGCGGCGGGCTTAAAATTCAGCGCCGCGGCACACGTGCCGGCCATGAATACCGCGTGCTCGGCCATTCGCTCGATGAAGAGATCACCATGGAACCCTTCGTCATCACGCTGACCGACAAGTCGGAAGTGTTTCCTGCCTTCGAGCATGCCGGTACGGAATTCCTCTATGTGCTGGAGGGCCGCATGGACTATCACCATGGCGGCGCCACCTACGTCATGGGGCCGGGTGATTCGCTCTTTTTTGATGCCGAGGCAGCGCACGGTCCAGAGAATCTCGTCGAAACGCCGATCCGTTTCGTCTGCGTCATCGTCCACTCCACCGAGCGCCCTTAAGTTTTATTTGGTTGTCCCTCAAGCGCCGGGCGGCCACATCCGTGACCTCGGCTTGGGCGCGCTTGCCCGAAGACTGAACGCATTCCGGAAGTATCATAAAGGCGACAGGTTACTTTATTGTTTGGCGTCGGTTACGCCTTCGGTCCGAGTTTTCCCGGTCTTCCGGCGCCAGGCGGTGGCGCGGCGTTGCTGTCGAGCGGCCAGCGCGCACGCGGGATGGCGTTGAGCTCATCTTGCAGACCCAGGCTCAAACGCTCGATTCCGGCCCAGGCGATCATCGCCGCATTGTCGGTGCAGAGTGCGAGCGGCGGCAAGGCCAGGGAAAGGCTGTTTTTTTCGGCCAGGGTCTTCAGCCGCGCGCGCAGCAGGCTGTTCGCCACCACACCACCGCCGGCGACAAGAAATTGTCCCTCCGGATGGGCCTCCTGAAAGGTGTGGATCGCGTTTTGACAACGGTCGATCACCACATCCGCCACCGCTTGCTGGAAGGATGCGGCGAGATCGGCGCGCAGGCCATCGTCGAGACCACGCTCAAGATCGCGCACTTTATGCAACAGCGCGGTCTTCAGGCCGGAGAAAGAGAAATCGCAACCGGCCCGGCCTTTGAGCGGGCGCGGCAGTTTGAATCGCGTGCCATCGCCGTCCTCAGCCGCGCGCTCAATCGCCGGTCCGCCCGGATAACCGAGCTCAAGGAGCTTGGCCGCCTTGTCGAACGCTTCGCCCGCCGCATCGTCAATTGTGGTGCCGAGGCGCCGGTAGCGTGCCACGCCCTCGACGATCAAAAGCTGGCAATGGCCGCCCGAGACCAACAGCAAGAGATAGGGAAACTGCAAATCCGCATCGCTCAGGCGCGCGCTCAGGGCATGACCCTCGAGATGATTGACGGCGGCGAACGGCAGATCGTGCACGCCGGCCACCGCCTTGCCGGTCATTAGGCCGACCATGACGGCGCCGATCAGGCCGGGGCCGGCGGTCACCGCCACACCGTCAAGATCGCCGAATTCCGCGCCGGCGTCCCGCATGGCGCGGGCAATCAGGCCGTCGAGATGCTCGATATGGCTGCGCGCCGCAATCTCCGGCACGATGCCGCCGTAAGGCGCATGCTCGTCGAGCTGCGACAGCACCACATTGGCGCGAATCTCACGCTCATCCGTGACCAGCGCCGCCGCCGTTTCATCGCAACTGGTTTCAATACCGAGGACCAGCATGGCCGGCGCCGGATTTCCCGTTCTTCCCGCGTTCTATTCGCGCGTCTCGAAGCGGAACGATTTGGCGACGATCTGCCAGCGGCCATCGAGCTTCAGGAGGGTCAGATAATCGGTGAAATAGCGCGGCGGAACGGCGCAATTGAGCTTGGCAATCGCCGTCGTCTCATCCGACATATCGATCGAGATGATGCGGTCGGCGCGCGCCAACCCTTGACTCGCCGGCGAGGCGCGACCGTCCACAATCTCGAACCATTTTTCACGCGACCAATCGAGAAACTCGCCGCCGGTATTGGAGACAAGATGGCACACGGGATGAAACACACTGCTGAGTTTTTCCGTATCGCCTTCATAAAGACCATCCAGGTAGGTCCAGAGAGCACTGGTCATTTCGTCGTAATTCTTGTCCATGGGGCACATCCTCGGGTTCTGCTGCTGAATCCCATTGTGCTTGGCCGGCAGGCTCCGAGCTTAGTAGATAATATCTAACTTATGATAGCCATACGATCCCCAACCCCGGTTTCTCGGCAGAAGAGCGCCCGCAGGCGATGTGGTGCCATCGTCAAGAGCGCTCGACGCATCGAGAAGCCGGAATTGGGGACCCGAGAGGGCGGCTTCCCAAGCTCCCCGGCTGCGTTGCCCGATGCTTGCGATGGCA
>JAPYQV010000372.1 GCA_029937205.1 Alphaproteobacteria bacterium | reverse complement strand
CCGTTAGTCGGCGGCGGCGGAGACCGGCGCCGGGGTAAACTTGGCACCGAAGGATTCGGTGGTGTAGCGCCACACTTTCAAACCGTCCGACCAATGGTCGAGCGGCAGGCCGGCTTTGTTCTTGAGGTGGCGGAGAAAATCCCCGGGCGCCGCGATCTGCTCCCACACCACGGGCAGGAAGATGCCGCGCTTTTGGCCGTCCTGTAATATAAGCCCGTCCGTATCGGGCTGAATCTGGGCGACAAGATCGGCTTCATCGCGGAACGTCATGGGCCGGGGCGTGCTCAGGATCGAGACGCTGATATCGGTCTCGGCGAGATCTTCCTCGCTGAGCGGTTTGAAGCGCTTGTCCTCGAAGGCGGCGCGGTAAGCGTTTTGTACCACATCGGCGATGAGCGGACTGTTGGCGACGAGCGAGCCGACACAGCCGCGCAATTTGCCGCCGGTATGGACGCTGACAAAGGTGCGGCGCAGCGTGCGCAACGGGTGGGGAAAGCCGAGGACATCCACATTTGGGCAATTGCCGTTCTGGATGCCGTGGCGGATCGATTGCTGGGCGATATCGATCAAAGGATCGCGGAATTTCGCCGGCACGCGCGCCGTGCCGGAATATTCGAAGGCGTAGGATCCGTATCCGACCACCCGGCTCTTATCGCCCGCCGTATCGCCGGAATTGCGCACATCGAGGGTCGTCGGCCGGAGATCGAGACGCTGCGCGGCGCGCAACAGGCCGGAGAGCGGGCGGAAGCCACAGGCAAGTTCACCGCTCAAGCCTTCGACGTTGAATGTTTCAATGGCGCGCGAGGCGCTGGCATCGAGCTTTTGCGCCGCGTCATATTCGTGGAAATGGCTGAGATCGGTGCTGATCACGATCAGTGTTTCCGGCCCGCCCCAGAGTTTGCGCAACACCTGCTCGACCCCTTCGGGCTGGGCGTCGCCGACCAACAGCGGCACCAGGGAAAACTCGCCCAACGCGCGCTGCAGGAACGGCAAATGAACTTCGAGCGAATGCTCGCCCTCGAAAGCAGCGTCGCTGAGCTGGACCTGGGGCAGGGCCAGCGCCTCGGCCACGCCCTGCCAATCCACCGGGATGTCGCCGAGCGGCGTGGCATGGGCATCGGCGCTCGGCACGGCGATACCCTTGAATGCCACCCGATGGGCCGGGCCGAGCAGCACCACGCGCGTGATGCGATCCGCCAAATGGCGCACCGAGGCATAGGCGGAACCGGCAATGGCGCCGGAATAGACGTGACCGGCATGGGGCACCACCAGCGCCTTGGCGTCGATGTCCCAGGCCAGCGGCGAATTGAGATTGGCGGCGACGGATTTCTCCAATTCGTCCGCATCGGCGGGATAGAATGTGCCGGCAACGGCCGGTTGACGCACGCTTGCCATGGATACGACCTTATAGGTTTGCTACGCTGACAGTCTAACACAGCGCAGGGGAAAAGTGCTTCATGAGCGGCGACGAGATAATCGACGACCAAACGGAAATATTTCCGACGAAATATTGGCATGCGCTGGAAGACAGCCGCATTCAATGCGATGTCTGCCCGCGCGCCTGCAAATTAAAGGAAAGCCAGCGCGGCCTTTGTTTCGTGCGCGGCCGGCGCGGCGATGCGGTGGTGCTCACCACCTATGGCCGCTCAAGCGGATTTTGCGTCGATCCGATCGAGAAGAAACCACTCAACCACTTTTTGCCGGGCACGCCGACCCTTAGCTTCGGCACGGCGGGCTGCAATCTGGCGTGCAAATTCTGCCAGAACTGGGACATCAGCAAATCGCGTGAGATCGATACCCTGGCCGACGGCGCCAAGCCCGAATTGGTGGCGCAAGTGGCGCAGAAGCTGGGCTGCCGCAGCGTCGCCTTCACGTATAACGATCCCGTCATTTTCATGGAATACGCCATCGATATCGCCCAGGCCTGCAAGGAGATCGGCATCGCCACGGTGGCGGTCACAGCGGGCTATATCTCGCCCGAGCCGCGGACAGAATTCTTCCGTCACATGGATGCCACAAATGTGGATTTGAAAGCCTTTACCGAGGATTTCTACTGGAGCATCACCAAGAGCCACCTCAACGACGTGCTGGAAACCCTGAAATACCTCAAGCACGAAACCGACACCTGGTTCGAGATCACCAATCTGGTAATTCCGGGCGAAAATGATTCGGAGAGAGAGTTTGACGAGATGAGCACTTGGGTGGTCGAGCATCTCGGTCCCGACGTGCCGATGCATTTTTCCGCTTTCCATCCCGACTACCGCATGATGGACAAGCCCAACACGCCGCCCGAGACCCTCAATCTGGCGCGCCGCACCGCCCTTAAGAACGGCGTGCAGCACGCCTATGTGGGCAATGTCAGCGACCGCGGGCGGGCCAGCACCTATTGCCACAATTGCCGCGCGCTGCTGATCGGCCGCGATCGTTACACCCTCACCCGCTGGGGCCTGAGCGATAGCGGCGCCTGCCGGCAATGCGGCACGCCGTGTGCCGGTGTGTTCGATAGCGCGCCGGGTACCTGGGGCGCCAAACGCCTGCCGGTGCGCGTGGCGGACTTCAACGCCGAACTAAGGTAGCGCGGTCGTCCCACCGTCGATAATCAGTTCCGTGCCGGTGATGAACGACGCGGCGTCGGACAACAGGAACAAGCTCGCCCCGGCAATATCCGCCACTGTGCCGAAGCGCTGGAGCGGGATGATATTTTCTATCTCTTTGCGGCGCTCCGGCTTGCCCTCGAGGCGCCACATCATATCGGTCCAGATATAGCCCGGCAGGATGGCGTTGACGCGAATGTTGTCGCCGGCGAACTGGATGGCGAGGGATTTCGACATGGCGCGGATGGCACCCTTCGAAGCGCTGTAGGCATCCTGCGCCAAAGGATCGCCGCGCAAGGCCTGGATTGAGGAAATCAACAACATCGCGCCGCCGCCATTCTGCAGCATCAACGGCACGGCGTGGCGCGCCGTTAGCATCATCGAATCGATATTGATTTCGAACACCCGGTCCCACACATCGAGATCCATATCGACCAGGGACACATCTTCCTCGCCCCACCAGACGCCGACCGTGTTGACCAGATAATCGAAACGCCCGGCATGGTCCTGTGCCCGGCCGACCACCTCGCGGACGAATTCCTCATCGCTCAAATCACCTTGCAGATAAACTGCGCGGCCGGGGCCATCAGCAATCGTTTCAGGTTTCGGTTTGATATCGGCCAACACGATATTGGCGCCGCTCTCAAGGAGAGCGTTGGCGATGGCCAGGCCCATGCCGCCTCCAGCGCCGGCGACCAAACCGCCACGCCCGCTGAAACCGCCGGGTGTGGCCGGTTTCATATCAAGAAGAGGCCGGTTTTTTCGCGCCGACCTGGCGGTAGGCTTCCTCGGGCACCAGGGACGGGTCTTTGTAAATGCTCCAAACACACTTCGCGCCATCCTGCGCTTCGGGCCATGTGGGCGGCTCGACGACCCGCGTCGGATAGCCGAAGCGGGCGATTGGCATGCGTTGATTGAGCTGGCAGCAATGGACGCAATAGACGCACACGCCCTTCTTGTTCCACGCCCAATCATGCTCTTGTTCGGTGACGGCAAAATCATATGGCGGCGTCATGCGCGAGGTGTCGCCACGGTAGGTGCGCCCACCCGAGCCGCACGGATCGAAGCTCAACAC
>JAPYQV010000371.1 GCA_029937205.1 Alphaproteobacteria bacterium | reverse complement strand
CCCCCAGGCCGGTCTCGCGGGCTGCCTTGTCGACCAGACGCTCGACCACATAGGCGGCCTCGGGAATGCCGGCACCGCGATAGGCGTCGGTGAAGACGGTGTTGGTCAGCACGCCACGGACCTCGGCATGAATCGCCGGGGTGCGGTAGGCATTGGCCAACATCCGGGTATAGAGCAGGGTCGGGCTGACCGGCCCCAGATTCGAAACGTAGGCGCCGAGATTAGCCGTGGTGCTGACGCGCAGTCCCAAGAAATTGGCCTCGCCATCGAGCGCAAGTTCGGCGTGGGTGACGTGATCGCGCGCCTGAGTGTCGCTGACAAATCCCTCGCCGCGTTCGCTCATCCATTTCACCGGCCGGCCAACCTTCCGCGCCGCCCAGGCGATGGCCGGCTGCTCGGGATGGACCATGTGTTTCATACCGAAGCCGCCGCCGATAGCCGGGGCGAGGACTCTAACCTTGCTGTCCTCGACCTGCAGAACGCCGGCGACGACGGCGCGGGTATCGAACGGGTGCTGGGTGTTGGTGTGAAGCGTGTAGCGTCCGGTGGCCTCGTCATAGGCTCCGAGGGCGCCGCGCGTTTCGATGGAATTTACGATCAGGCGGCTATTGACGATATCAACCGAGACAACCCGTTCGGCTTTCTCGAAGGCTGCGTCGACGGCGTCGCGGTCGCCATGCTCCCAAAGAAAGGCAAGGTTGCCCGGCGCCTCCGGCCAAATCGTCGGCGCGTCCGCTGCCTCGGCGCCGGCGGTCTCGACCACGCAAGGAAGCTCGCGGTAGGTGATTTCGACGGCTTCCGCCGCATCGCGCGCTTGGGCCGGCGTTTCGGCGATCACCATCACCACCGCCTCGCCGACATGACGCACGCGCGCGGCGGGCAGGAGCGGGTTGGGCGGATAGTAGCGTGGGCTGCCGTCCGGACGCGTGAGTGGGACGAAGGCATCCATCAGGCAGGGCACCGGACCAAGGCCGTCTGCTTCAACGTCTTTGCCAGTATAGACGGCGACGACGCCCGGCATGGCGAGGGCTGCTGAACTGTCTATGCTTTCGATATCGGCATGGGCATGGGGCGAGCGCAGGAAAAAGGCGTGCGCCTGGCCGGGCAGATTGATGTCGTCCTGAAATGTAGCCTCGCCGAGCAACAGTTCATTGTCTTCCTTGCGCTTGACCGATTGCCCAACCCCAAACTTCTCCATGTCCCGCCTCTTGAAGTTAATTTCGTGGCTAATGATAGGCCAAACCGTCCTTGGGCGACACGCCTTCATTCGCCTTGAAGAAAAGAATTTCTTTGACCGTACTGGCGCACTGACACACTCTTTATGTTCCGTCCAATTCTTTGAAAAATGAGGATGTCATGGCAGAACCGACGCTGGAACAACAGGTCGCGCGATTGACCGCGATTGAGGATATCAAGCAGATGAAGGCGCAGTATTGCGCCTATTGCGATGATGGATATGACCCGGAAGGTCTGGGCAGCTTGTTTACTGAGGATGCCATCTGGGACGGCGCTGATTTCGGTCGCTATGAGGGCCGGGAGGCGATCAAGGAATTCTTTCGCGGCATCTCTGGCGATATCGTTTTCGCCGGCCACCTGGTGCTCAACCCGATCATCACCGTTGACGGCGACAGCGCCAAAGGCAAATGGTGGCTGATCATGCCGTGCACGACCAATATCGAAGGCAACAAGGAAGCGCGCTGGCTGGCGGCGGAATATGATGATGATTACGTCAAACGCGATGGCGTTTGGCTCAACAAACATCTCCGGCTGGATGTAAAATTCTTCGCGCCCCATTTGGACGGCTGGGTGGATCAGACTTAAAACAGACTAAGACTGGCGCTTCATCGCACCTGAGGTGCTGATATCGGCCTTGAACGGCCAATATATCTCGGCGTTGCCGGTGATTCCGGTACGACGGAATATGAGGATCAACAGCATAATCAGGCCAACGCCGACTTCGGCGGAACTGGTCGGGATGCTGACACCGCCGATGCCCGTTTCCAGGCGCCGCAGTACGTCAATCACGACACTGATAACAGTAACGCCAACCACGGCGCCGGTGAGGCTTTGCATGCCGCCGACAACGAGCATGGAAAGCGTGATGAAGGTCATGCCGAGATAGAAGCTATCGACTGTCAACATGCCGAGGAAATGGCCGAACAGGCCGCCCGCCATGCCACAGAAAAAGGCGCTAATCACAAAGGCCAACAGCCTTTGCCCGAACACATTGACACCGGCCGCCTTGGAGGCGACCTCGTCGTCGCGCGACGCGCGCAGCGCCAAACCCCATTTCGAGCGCGAATAGATGAAGGCGGCAGCAATTGTAATGACCGCATAGACATATCCGACCCAGGGCGTTGTCGTCGTCGGCAGGCCAATGACCGAACTGGCGCCCGATGTCCATGTGCTCCACCGCAGATAGACGGAATAGAGCACCATCATGAAGGCAAACGTCCCAATCGATGCGGCAATGCCCGACAGCCGCATGATGGCAAAACCGGCAACCAAGGCAACCAGCGCCGCCACCACACCGCCTAATAAAATCGCCGGTATGAAATGATGGGTGTTGTTGAGCAGATAGGTTGGCAGGCCAGGCATAAACATTTCGCGCGTATAGGGGCAGCAAGTCTGCCATGCCGTGACGTAGGCACCAACCATGACGAAGGCGATGTGGCCAAATGAGATGATGCCCGAATTGCCGACAAACATGTATAGCGATGCGACGATGACGATCCGCACCAAGCCTTCGATGAGAGTCTGGGCGAGGATAATATCACCCGACAAATCGACGATGGCGACGATGATCAGGAGGCCGAGACTGAGCATGACGAGCGGCCAGTAGCTGCGCACCAAGAGGAGAAAGGGAGTATTGTCCTCGATCTTCAGACGCGGTCCTTTGCCGCCTTGGTAAGCACAATACCCTGCGGTCGCGCGAGCAAGACAATGATGACAAGAATGAAAACGCATGCATCGCGGAAGCCGCGCAATTCCTCCGGCAACACGGCGGAAAGCACAACACTGACGATGCCGACCGAATAGCCACCGACCACCGCACCAACCAAGCTGCCCATGCCGCCGATCACGGTGGCAATAAAGAAGAACAGCATGATCGGCACACCCATGCGGAAGGTCAGCACGCCGGTTTGCGTGACGAACAGCAACGACATGATGCCAGCCAAGCCACCGCTAAGAATAAAGGCCAATGCGATCACACTTTTGCCGTTGACACCGAGCATGCGCGCCATGCGGAAATCTTCGGCCGCAGCGCGCATCTGAATGCCAACCCGGGTGCGCTTGAGAAAGAGAACAAGCGCAATCAACAGAATCCATGTCACCGCGATAATGACAAGTTGCAACAATTGCACACTGACGCCATCCGAAAGCTGCACCTGGCCGGTCAATTCGGGAAATATGTTTACGGCCTTGGGTCGGCCACCATAAATCATGACGATGACGTTTTGCAGGGTGTATCCCAGCGCAAAAGAAACGATCATCATGGTCGCTGGCGAAGACGTTTGCGAATGCTGGAAGACCATAAAATAAGATATGAGCGCCAACGCAACGACAATGGCGACAATGCAAAGAACCAGCAAAAGGGGGTGAAAGCCGCCGATGGCCACGGTCGCAACGACGGCGGAACTGGGGACGATCAGGGCAAATCCGCCAATGGTG
>JAPYQV010000370.1 GCA_029937205.1 Alphaproteobacteria bacterium | reverse complement strand
CCACCGGCAGCGCCGCCACCACTTTGCCGGCCTCGCCGACATCGATGTTGATCACGCCTTTGCCGCCGCGCCGGGTGACGCGATAATCATGCGCCGACGAGCGTTTGCCAAAACCATCGTCACGCACGGTCAGCATAAATTGCTCATCCGTTTCCAACGTGGCATGGCGTTCGGGCGTCAATTCCGGCACCGCATCCTCGCGCTTGCGGCCGAAATAGCCGTCGCGCTCTTCCGGCGTGACGCCGGTATGGTGGAGGATGGTCATGGAGATCAACTGGTCTCCCTTATCCAATTTCATGCCGCGCACGCCTTGCGAACTGCGCCCCTTGAAGAGCCGGACTTCGGGCACGGGAAAGCGAATACACTTGCCGCCGGAAGCGGCGAGAAATACATCGTCATCGACGCTGCAGAACTGCACGCCGACGATAGAATCGCCTTCGTCGAGCTTCATGGCGATCTTGCCATTGGCCATGACACTGCGGAAATCGGCGGCGCTGTTACGCCGCACAGTGCCCGAAACGGTGGCGAACATGAGCTGGCTGTCGGCCCAGTTTTCCTCATCCTCCGGCATTGGCAACAGCGTGGAGATGGTCTCCCCTTCAGCCAGCGGCAGAAGATTGATCAGAGCCTTGCCACGCGCTTGCGGCTCGGCCACGGGCAAGCGGTAGACCTTGAGCTTGTAGGCCTTTCCGGCGCTTGAGAAGAACAGCACCGGCGTATGCGTGTTGAGCACGAAGACGCGATCGACGAAATCCTCGTCGCGCACGCGCATGCCGGCCCGGCCCTTGCCGCCACGCCGCTGGGCCCGGTAGGTCGAGAGCGGCACGCGCTTGATATAGCCGCCATGGCTGAGCGTGACGACCATCTCCTCGCGCTGAATTAGATTCTCAAGGTCATGTTCGAATTCCTGCTCGACCAGTGACGTGCGGCGGTCATCGGCGAAATCCTCACGCGCTTTCCGCAAGCCCTCACGCAGCACATTCTTGAGCGTTTCCGGGTCGTGCAGGATTTCGATATAGCGCTTGATATCGTCAACGATGGAATGCAATTCATCGCCCAGCTTGTCGCGCTCCATGGCGGTCAGCCGTTGCAGGCGCAATTCCAGGATTGCCTTAGCCTGCTCGTCGGTGAAGCGGCAATTGCCCTCCGCATCGACCGATTGGCGCGGATCGGCGATCAATTCGACCAACGGGCGGGCATCCTTGGCCGGCCACGCGCGCGCCGCCAATTCCTGGCGCGCACTGGCCGGGTCCTTGGCTTTGCGGATCAGCGCAATGATGGGATCGATATTGGCCACCGCAATGGCCAGACCGACCAGCATATGCGCCCGGTCGCGCGCCTTGCCGAGGAGATATGCCGTGCGCCGGGTGATGACCTCCTGGCGGAAGGCGACGAAAGCGGCGATCACCTCCTTGAGATTCATGATGCCCGGCTTGCCGCCGTTCAGCGCCAGCATATTGACGCCGAAACTGGTCTGTAGCGAGGAATAGCGATAGAGCTGGTTGAGCACCACTTCGCCGATGGCGTCGCGCTTGAGCTCGACCACCACACGCACGCCGTCGCGGTCCGATTCATCCCTGAGATCGCTGATGCCTTCGATCTTCTTGTCATGCACCAGTTCGGCAATGCGCTCCATCATGCGCGACTTGTTGACTTGGTAGGGAATCTCGGTGACGACAATCGCCTCGCGGTCCTTACGAATCTCCTCAATTGTGGCCCGCGCCCGTACGATCACCGAGCCGCGCCCGGTGTGATAGGCCTGATGAATACCGGACCGGCCGAGAATTTGGCCACCAGTGGGAAAATCCGGCCCTTCGATATGTTCCATCAGGCCGGCGATATCGATTTCCGGATTATCGACATAGGCAAGGCAGGCATCGACGACTTCGCCGAGATTGTGCGGCGGGATATTGGTCGCCATGCCAACCGCAATGCCGCTCGCGCCATTGACCAATAAATTGGGAAATTCCGCCGGCAGAACGGTCGGCTCGTATGACGATTCGTCATAATTGGCCTGAAAATCGACCGTATCCTTGTCGAGGTCGGTGAGCAGCGCATGAGCCGAGGCCGCCATGCGCACTTCGGTGTAACGCATCGCCGCCGGCGGATCGCCGTCCATGGAGCCGTAATTGCCCTGGCCGTCGAGCAGCGGCAGTCGCATGGAGAAATCCTGCGCCATGCGCACCATGGCGTCATAAATAGCGGAATCGCCATGCGGGTGATACTTACCCATGACATCGCCGACGACGCGGGCGGATTTGCGGTACGGCTTGTCGGCGGTATAGCCGCCCTCATTCATGGCGTGCAGAATTCGCCGGTGCACCGGCTTCAGACCGTCACGCACATCCGGCAGCGCCCGCGAGACAATAACGCTCATCGCGTAATCGAGATAGGAGCGCTTCATCTCCTCTTCGATGGAGACCGTCTCACCGCCTTGCGGCGGTGCGCCAGGAGGCAAATCAGCCGGCGGAACTGACGGCGGGTCCGCCGGTGGATTCGCCGCTGAATCCACTGTTGAATCAGCCGCTGAATCCGAAGGGGGCGCAGTCGGTGGTGAGGTGCTCAATAGCCTATCTTAATACATTGATTTAAAAGAAAACGTTCGCGCCTAATCGACCCGAATCGCCAATCAGAATAATAGACTATTTTGCAGTTGCGAACAACGTTTCAGGCGCCGCGGATCGGCATGCCCAGGGGCGTACGAACAGGTGCGGAAACCGGCGCTAAAACGGGATGTCGTCGTCCAGTCCACCGCCCGATGGCGCGCCGCCGCCTGGCGCGCCGCCACCGCCACCTCCACCGCCACTGTCGCCGCCGCCGGATCCGGCGTCTTGGTTGAAATCTCCCCCACCACCATATCCGCCACCGCCGCCTTCACCTCTGCTGTCGAGCATTTGTAACTCGCCGCGAAAGCGTTGCAGAACAACTTCGGTGGAGTATTTCTCAACGCCGGATTGATCGGTCCATTTGCGCGTTTGCAACTGGCCTTCGATGTAAATCTTGGAGCCCTTGCGGAGAAATTTCTGCGCCACATCGGCGAGGCGCTCGTTAAATATGACAACACGGTGCCATTCGGTCTTTTCACGCCGTTCGCCGGTATTCTTGTCCTTCCAGCTTTCCGACGTTGCAAGGGAGAGATTGACCACCGGATTGCCATCCTGCATTTGGCGCGCCTCCGGGTCGCGCCCAAGATTGCCCACCAAAATTACTTTGTTCACGCTGCCGGCCATAATCCACTCTCCTTCGCTGGCGCCCGTTCGGCGGCGCTCCGTTGGCGCCATTTTGGCTTATCCGCCGCGCTGCTGCAATCATCCGCGCACGCCTATCGGGCGCATTAACGATTTATTATATTTATTCATTTAATGTATAAATATACAGTAGTTAAAAATACACTACAATATTGCCGAGAGGGAAAATTTCATTGGCATATGCAATTAGCAGCGACTATAGCGGCAGCGCTCACACGGCACGCCGGGCGACAAATTCCGCAACAAGTACCAAGAACGCCGGCGCGCGCGATGTGAGCGAGACGAAGCAAGCCAAATACACAGCCAAGCCGGCAAACCCGGCGCCCGGAACGCGCGGCGCCAGGGTTGATCACAGCGCGTAGCGCCACGGCATCATCCGGCGCACCGTCCGCCGGCCTCAAGGGCACGGGACGGCTGTTAAGTTTAAACC
>JAPYQV010000369.1 GCA_029937205.1 Alphaproteobacteria bacterium | reverse complement strand
CTCATGTGGAGACATCTGTAGAGAAGGTTGGCGGAGGGAGAGGGATTCGAACCCTCGATACAGCTTTACACCGTATAACGGTTTAGCAAACCGTCGCCTTCGACCACTCGGCCACCCCTCCTGGATCACCTGTAGAACGCCGAAGCACCTTATCTAATTGCGCACTGGCGGAGTGTCAACGCGAAGCCCTTGTCGTGGTCCACCGGGCTTTACCCGGCCTTGCCGATATCCTCGCTCAAGGCACCGCCGGTCAGGCGCACCAGCTCCGCTGCGGTGGTGGCAAAGACGCAATAGGGATGGCCGGCGGCGGCGTAAATCGTCTCGAAACGGGCCAGGCTGGCATCGATAACGATCGGCAGTTTGTGATCATGGGCGACCGGGGCGACGCCGCCGATGGAAAAGCCGGTGGCGTCGCGCACGAGATCCGCATCGGCCCGCCTGGCCTTGCCGTCGAGGCCAAGGGCGGCGGGCAGCGCTTTGGTATCGCATTGCCGGTCGCCGGCCACCAGCGCCATGACCGGCTTGTCGGCGATCGCGAATACCAGGGATTTAACGATGCTGCCAAGCTCGGTGCCGATGCTGTCGGCCGCGTCCTGGGCACTGCGCGCGGTCTCAGAAAGCTCGATCACGGCGGCGTTTGAACCGGCCGCGGCGAGACAGGCGCGCACGCGCTTGACCGACGGGTTCTCCAAATTGCTCATGACTATTGTTCGCCCTCATCCGGAAATGCGCCGGACCAGATGGCGCCGACGCGCGGCACGGCGCGGCCGCGCTTGACCGCCGGGCGCGCCCAGATTTCGTCGAACCAGCGTTTCAGATGGGGATAGTCCGCCCAGTCGATCTCGTGCCATTCGAAGCGCGAGACCCAGGGCCAGGTGGCCATATCGGCGATGCCGTAATCGGCACCGGCGAGATAGGCGCTCTCGGCCAAGCGGCCGTTCATAACGCCATAAAGGCGGTGCGTCTCGCGCAAATAACGCGCCCGTGCATAGGCAATTTCAGGTTCGGTCTTGGTGCGAAAATGATGGGTCTGGCCAAACATCGGACCGACATTCGCCATCTGGAACATGACCCACTGAATCTCTTCCATATGGCGACGCGGATCGGCGGAGATAAACTGCCCGGCCTTGTTGGCGAGATAAATCAGAATGGCGCCGGATTCGAACAGCGAGATCGGTTCGCCGTCCGGCCCTTCGGAATCGGTGAGCGCCGGAATCTTGTTGTTGGGTGAGAGCTTAAGAAAGGCCGGATCGAACTGCTCGTCGGCACCGATATTGATCTCATGCACGTTATAGTCCCAACCGAGCTCCTCGAGCATAATCGAGAGCTTGAAGCCGTTCGGCGTCTGCCAGGTGTAGAAATCGATCACGCGCGGCTCTCTTTCGCCATGACGTCGCCGGGCGCCGCGCAGCCGCCCTGCGCCAACATGCGCGCCTGCCAGACGGTGATGGCGGACCAATCCGAGATATCGATATCGGCATCGTCGGCATGGGCGATCACAGTGAAACAGGCCACATCGGCAATGGTCGGCCCCTCACCAATGATAAATTTTCTGCCTTCCAGATGGGCGTCCAGCACGCCGAGGGCATCGCGCGCGCCGTTTTGCAGTTGTTCGACAACCGCCGGCGCGCCGTTTTGGAACTTAATCTGACCGCGCGCCCGAGTGATATTCCACAACCTGTCGGCCTGCCAGCACAGCCATTCGCGCACGCGCAGCCGTTCTTCTTCACTGCCGCCGCCCAATTTGCCGAACTGCTCCGCGAGATAAGCCAGGATCACATCCGACTGGCAGATCGCCTTCTCGGCATGAACGATCACCGGCACCTGGGCAAAGTGGTTGAGCGCCTGGAAGGCAGGTTCTTTCTGTGCGCCCGCCATCAGATCGACATGGTGATAGGCATGCGGGATGCCAGCCATGCTCAGCATCAGGCCGACCTTGCACGACGGCACCGAAAGAAAGTGCCCGTAAAAATTCAATGATTTATCGTTCATTTCCTACTCCGCTTTAGGTGCGTCCAAATAAGCTTCATTAACGCAATTATTCAGATTGCCCTGTTGCAGATAGGCCGCCGCAGTGGCGGCCGCGCCGTGGCGAATTTCGGCAAACGTCGCCTCGGAATAAAACGAGCAATGGGGCGTGATGCAAAGCCGCCCACGCAACCATACTTCGTCGGCCAACCAAGCCGACATTAGAGAGTGGCTGGCCGGCGGCTCCTCAGGAAAAACGTCAAGCGCGGCAGCGCCAATCGGGCCATGGCGCAAACCCCATTCCAGGGCGTCGAGATCGACCAGCCCGCCGCGCGCGCAATTGACGAAGATGGTGCCGGGCTTCATCCATCCAACGGTCTCGCGGTTGATCATATTCCGGGTCTCGTCATTGAGCGGCGTGTGGATGCTCACCACATCGGCCCAGGCGAGCAATTCCTGCAAACTGTTAAAGCGCTCCACCCCGAGCGAATTATTGTGTCCGGTCGGAAGATAAGGATCGTAATAACCGGGCGTCATGCCAAAGCCCTGCGCCCTGAGCAGCACGCCGGTGCCGATCCGCCCGCAGCCGATAACGGCGAAATTCTGATCGCGCACGCGGCGCATTTCGGGTGCCACACCCCATTTCCAGCCGGCCGCCATATCGGGCCTGAGAAGCCGGTCATAGGTAAACAGCCCGCGCATCAGGGCGAGCGACATGGCGAGGCTCGAGCTCATTACGTCAGTAAAGTCATAGGTCGGCACATTGCACACTGGAATGCCGCGCGCACCGCAGGCCTTCAGATCCATGCGGTCATAGCCGATGCCGCAACGGACGATGATGCGGCACTTGTCGAGCTTGGCCGCGAGCGCCGGGTCTACCGCGATATCCTGCCACACCAGGATGCCGTCGCACGCGGCCCACGAGGCATCGGAAATTTCGTCCGCCCGCACGCCCCGGTACATCTCGATCTCTGCGTCCGCGCCGAGCGCTGCCTGCTCGACATCGGCGGGGCCCGGAAATTGCACGTCGGGTATCAGAATTCTCACGCGTCTTCGGCCCCGTCGCCGAACATGATCGCGCGCGCCTTGTCATCGAATTCGGACGGCGCCTTGCGAATCTCGGCGAGCACGGCAAGACCGCGCAGCACCGCCGGGCGCGCCAACAAGCGGGCGAACCAATCGGCGACGTTGGCATAGGGGGTGAGGATTTCGGCGTCCTTGGCGTAGTCCCGGGTCCAGCCGAAGAGCGCCATATCGGCAATGGAATAATCGCCGGCGATCCATTCCTGGCCCGCCATCTGGGTGTCCATGACGCGCAGCAGGCGCGCCGCTTCCGTGTTGTAACGCTCGATCGCATAGGGCACTTGTTCGGTGGCATATCGGTTGAAATGGTTGGCTTGACCAAAGATCGGCCCGATGCCGCCCATCTGGAACATCAGCCATTGCAGCACATCATATTTGCCGCGCGCCGTGTCGGCGAAGAAGCGCCCGGTTTTCTCGGCCAGATAAAGCATGATGGCGCCGGTTTCGAACACGGTGACCGGCTCCCCGCCTGGACCATCGGAATCGACCAGCACGGGAATCTTATTGTTGGGATTGAGGGCGAGGAATTCCGGCGTGTACTGCTCGCCTTCAAGAATGTTTATGGCGATCACGTTGTAATCGAGGCCCAGTTCCTCGAGCAGGATGGTGATTTTCCAGCCGTTCGGGGT
>JAPYQV010000368.1 GCA_029937205.1 Alphaproteobacteria bacterium | reverse complement strand
CCGAGATCCAGCGCCGCCGCCTTGGCCACGGCGAGGCTGACGGCGAGCATGGCATTGGCGCCGAGGCGCGCCTTATTGGGCGTGCCGTCGAGCTCGATCAAGGCGGCATCGATCAGGCGTTGCTCGGCCGCCGGCATGCCGCTCAAGGCCGGGAATATCTCGTCTTCGACGGCGCTGACCGCGCCGCGCACGCCCTTGCCGCCATAGCGCGCAGCATCGCCGTCGCGCCGTTCGACCGCTTCGTGGGCGCCGGTGGAGGCGCCCGAAGGCACGGCAGCCCGCCCGAGGACGCCGTTCTCCAGCACCACATCCACTTCCACCGTGGGGTTGCCGCGGCTGTCCAAAATCTCGCGCCCGTGGATATCTATAATCGCCGTCATCTTGATCTCCTTAGTCTGCCGCTGTTTCATGGCATACTCTTGGGGATTCGAAAAGCCGGGAGATAAGGGAGAATGCAATGAATGTACTCGTGGTCGGCGCCAGTGGAAAAACCGGGCGTCACATCATACCGCTATTGAAGGCAGCCGGGCATACGCCGCGCGCCATGATCCGTAACTTCGATCAGCGCCCTGAAATGGAAGCGCTCGGCGCCGAATGCGTCGCCGGCGACCTGGAAAAACCCTTGGGCTACGCCGTGCGGGGCAATTGGACCGTCATGATGGCCGCCGGGTCGGGCTCCAAAACGCCGCCGGAGAAAACCGTCGAGGTCGATTTCCACGGCGTCCTCAGCCTGATCGAAACCTCGGAGCGCATGAACGTACGTCGTTTCATCATGCTGAGTTCCATGAACACCGACGATCCCGAGACCGGACCGGAAAAACTGCGCCACTATCTCAACGCCAAGGCCGGCGCGGACGCGCGTCTGCGCCAAAGCCTGATGAACTGGACGATTGTCCGCCCGGGCTATCTCCACGACGAGCCGAGCCATGAAATGCTCGAGATCGCGCCCTCTCTCGGCCCGGTCGACGAAAACACCCGCATCAGCCGCGAGGATGTCGCCAAGGTGATGGTCGCCTGCATGGCGCACGACAATACCGTCAACAAGACGTTCGATATCATCGATGGCAAAACGCCCCTGAAAGAGGCACTCGAAAGTATATGAGCGGAAAGGCAGTCTTTATCGACTGCCCGGAATTCCTCTCCGAGCTCTATGGCCCTGAGTTGCGCGCCATTGTGCCCGGCCTGGTGATGAATATGGGTGATCCGCCGAACGGCGACACCGCGGCGCTGCTCGCGGGCGCCTTCGGTGCGATCAACGATCACACCTATATGGATGCGGAAACCCTCGGCGCCTGTGACGGCCTCAAGGTCATCGTCTTCATGGGCACCGGCGCGTCGAGCTATATCGAGTTGGCGGCGGCGGAAAAGATCGGCATCCGCGTGCGCACCATCCGCGATTATGGCAACCGCTCGGTCGCCGAGCATGCGGTCGCCCTGATGTTCGCCAGCGCCCGGCGCATCGCCGCCATGGACAGCGCGCTTAGATCCGGCCAGTGGGAAACCCTGGACAGCATCGAACTGGAGCATAAAACACTCGGCGTGGTCGGCGTGGGCGGCATCGGCGCTGAGATGGTGCGCCTCGGCCATGCCCTCGGTATGAAAGTGTTGGCCTGGAACCGGAGCGCCGTGCCGGAGGATTTGCCATGCGAGGCATGCGCCCTCGACGATCTGTTCGAGCGCGCCGACGTGGTCTCGCTGCACCTCTCCCACAATGATGAAACCGAGAAAATGATCGACGCAAGGCGCCTCGCCTTGATGCGCCCGCAAGCGCTTCTGATCAACACGGGGCGCGGCGGCATCATCGATGAGCCGGCGCTGATCACGGCGCTGAAGGAAAAAAGAATCGCCCATGCCGGGCTCGATGTTTTCGCCGAGGAGCCGCTGCCCGACGGCCACCCGTTTTTAGAAATGGCCAATGTAACGCTCACCTCGCACGCCGGCTTCATGACCCGCGAGGCCTCGGCGCGCCTGTTGCAAATGGCGCTCGAGATCATGCGCGACGAACTCGCCGGCCTGGTCCATAATTAACCCAGACAGGATTCGACGTAGCCCAGCAAAGGAATAGAAACATGGATCTCATCTTGCGCAACGGTACCGTCGTCACCCATGCCGAGGAATTCATCGCCGATGTCGGCATCGAGGGCGGCCGCATCAAGCAGATCGGTCAGGAGCTCGGCCCCGCCGCCAAGGAGATCAATGTCGGCGGCAAGTATCTGTTTCCCGGCGGCGTTGATGCCCACACCCATGTGGATTTCGAATTGATGGGCAAGCGCACCATCGATGATTTTCATTCCTCCACCGTGCAGGCGGCCTGCGGCGGCGTCACCACGGTCATCGACTATGTGTTTCCGACGCCGGGACAATCCCTGATGGATGCGGTCGAAGCCTGGAAGGCCAAGGCAAAAGACAAAACCGTCATCGATTACGGCCTCCACCCGACCCTGTTCAAGCCCGACGATCAGATGCTGCAGGAAATGGGCGATCTGGTCGCCGAGGGTCATACCAGCTTCAAGATTTTCATGACCGGCCTCGGCGAATTCGATCAATACGCGCCGCAATATGTCGAGGCCATGAACATGGCCGGTAAGCTCGGCGCGCTGACCAACATCCACTGCGAGGATCAGTGCTGTATTTCCTACATGACCCAGCAGTTACAGGCGGCGGGCAAATCGAACGTTAAACATTTTGCCGATTCCCGCCCGCGCATTGCCGAGGGTCTGGCCGCGCACCGCGCCATCGCGCTGGCGCGCATTGCCGAGGCGCCGGTCTATCTCGTCCATCTCTCGTGCGAGGAGAGCATGGACGAGCTCAACGACGCGCGCGCCCGCGGGCAAACGGTCTACGGCGAAACCCGGCCGATCTATCTCCATCTCGACCGCGAGCGCTTCAATTCAAAAGTCGATCCGGAGCGCTATGTCGGCTGGCCGCCGTTGCGCGAAGCGGATCAGATGGAAATCCTGTGGCAGGCGTTGGACAGCGACGTGCTGCAAACTGTCGCCACCGATCATGTCGGCTGGTCGATGGAGCAAAAGAAGGAAGAAACCACCGTCGATAATTTGCAGCCCGGCATGGCAAATCTGGAAACCGTCATGCCCATGCTCTATTCCGAAGGCGTCGGCAAGGGCCGCCTGACGCGCAAGCGCTTCGTCGAAGTGATCTCCACCAACCCGGCCAAAATCTTCGGCCTCTACCCGCAAAAAGGCACCATCGCAATAGGTTCCGACGCGGACATCGTCGTGTTTGATCCGAAGAAAGACGTCACCATTCGGCACGAGAACATGCACTCCAACCAGGACTGGGAACTGCACGAGGGATTCGAGGTGACGGGCTGGCCAGTAATGACTCTGTCGCGCGGCGAGATCATCGTTGAGAACGGCAAGGTGCTGGCCCAGCCCGGGCGCGGCAAGATGCTGAGAAGGCGGAAATTCGGTGAGCTTTAGGAAACTATCCCGACCAGGGATAGGCTTGAACTGCGCGCACAAATGCCTCGCCGGCGGGTGTGTGCGGCCGACCCGGCATCCAGGCCATCTTTACCGTCCGCGTTACTTCGGGGTCGATCAGCGGCCGGCTCAGCATGCCGCTTGAAGTGACCGAATATTCCGGCATGAAAGCGAATCCCATATTGGCCAGCACCATGCCCTGAATCCAGTCTTCCCACTCGCTGCGGCAGGCCGCGTAGAGCTCGATATTATTC
>JAPYQV010000367.1 GCA_029937205.1 Alphaproteobacteria bacterium | reverse complement strand
GGTCAAGGTCACGCAAAAATAGGCGCCCATCATGTAAAGCGAACCGTGTGCGAGGTTCACAAAGTCCATGATGCCGAAGACGAGCGTCAGCCCGGCAGCTAGGAGAAAGAGCAGAATGCCGAGCTGAAACCCATTCAGCACTTGGCTGATAAATAAAATCCAATCCACGGCGTCAGCTCTTGCTCATGGCGTCAGTGCCCCTCCGTCCCGCCGACAGGGCATTTTCGCCCGATAATCAATCCCTTCTAGAGTTTGCACTCCGTTGCGTAGACGTCCTGATGATTGGTGTAGACGGTGCTGAGAATCTTGGTCGTCCAGCGCCCCTCACTGTCGGTCGTCGCCTCGCGTAAATAGAAATTTTGGATGGGGAAGTGATTATTGCCGTAGCTGTAAGGACCGCGTACTGACGGGAAATCAGCCTTTTCCATCGCTGCCCGCATGCCATCCATGTTGGAAAGATCCCCACCGACGGCCTCAACAGCGCTTTTGATGAAAAACAGCGTGTCGTAGCTTTGCGCCGCATAGAAGGAGGGGTAGCGGCCATACTTCTCGAGGAACGCCGAGACGAACTTCTTGTTCTGAGGCGTATCCAGGTCGGGTGACCAGAATTGCGTCATCAGCGAGCCAAGCACGCCCTGCATATTTGCTCCTTGGAACTTCGGTAGGCTGAGTGCATCCACTGTATAGACGGAATAGAGCGGAACGCTCTCATTCAGGCCGGCCTGCATATATTGTTTGATAAAAGCGCCGCCGGCTTTGCCCGGGTAAAACACAAAGAGCGCTTCTGCACCGGAGGCCTTTACCTTGGCGAGCTCGGCGGAGAAGTCGAGCTGGGCATCTTTGCCCCACTTGGTCATATCCTTGCCTTTGATCTCTCCGTTGAAGGTGCGCTCCACCCCGGCAGCCATATTCTTTCCGGCGGCGTAATTGGGCGACATAATATAAAGAGATTTCACACCGCGCTGGTTGAGCACTTCTCCCAATGCCATCGGCGTTTGATCGTTTTGCCAAGAGGTTGAGAAAAAATTCTTGTGGCACAGCTTTCCGGCCAGTTGGGACGGGCCGGCGTTGGCGCTAATCATGAATTTTCCCGCGTCGAGCGCCGATTTGCGTGACGCCAATAGCACATGCGACCAAATATAGCCGGTGATAAAATCAACATCATCCTGCTTCACCAGCTTGTCAGTTTTCTGCTTGCCAATTTCCGGCTTGAAACCGTCATCTTCGTAAAGAATCTCGACATCGAGTCCGGCCATTTTTCCGCCGATATGTTCGTATGCCAAATCGAAGGCGTCCTTCATATCGTTGCCGATGACGGCGGCGGGTGTGGTGAGCGTGGTGACAAAGCCGATCTTTACCTTGTCAGCTGCAAATGCCGGTGTGATGAGCATCGCAGCACCGGCGATGGCGCCAATTATGGCGACCGCGACCTGAGATACGTGCTTGATTTTACCAATGCGCATTGAAACCTCCCAAATACTGTTTCTTTTCCCATTGCGACGTCGATTTACGCATTTTTTCAGAGCGGACTCCAACGTTGTTTTCGCTGAACGGGCACCGGGGTTACGAAGCGGCCCTGTTGGCACAGTGGATGCAGAGCACGGCAAAGGGGAGAGCGGCGAGGCGCTTGGCGCCGATCTCCTTGCCGCAACCGCCGCAGTCCCCGTAACTGTCATCATCTATACGCTTTAACACGGAACGGATTTGGGTAATTTCGTCCATGGCCGAACTCTCCAGGCCTTCCAGAACTTCGTCGCCGGAAATTTCCGAGGTCCGCTCTTCCCAATCCTGGCTGTGCGCCGTTCTGAGATCGCTCTCCAAATTTGCGACGCGGGCTTCCAGTGCGATGAGCCGTTGTTCCAATTGGCTCTTGAGTTCTTTGGTGTCGGTCATGGCTGCTTCTCTCTTCAGAATGCCGTTGCAACAGGCCAGCTCGTTCCCAGACATGTTACCTGATTTTGAGAGCATGGCCCAAATTATTGGAGGCAATAGGGTTCGACACTCCGGAGGGAGCAGAATAAAACTAACAGAACCGCGTGAGCGGCGCTGAATGGGGAGAAGTCCGGTATGTCGAGTAATTCCGAAGCGATATTGACGCAGTTACGCAGTGAGGCCTTGCGCCTTCGGCGCAATATTTGGCGCGCCTTTCATGCCGCCGGATCGGGGCATGTCGGCGGCTCGTCTTCGGCTGCGGATCTGTTGGCGGCGCTCTATTTTCATTATCTCAAGCAGCGGCCCGAGCAGCCGGAGTGGCCGGATCGGGATCGCTTCGTGCTGTCCAAGGGCCATGCGAATGGTGCTCTTGCCGCCGTGTTGGCCCAGGCCGGCTATTTTCCGGAAAGCTTGCTGGATGATTTCTACGGTTATGAAACGCTGATGGGGATGCATCCCGATATCAAGCTCGCGGGCGTTGAAATGAGCACCGGCGGACTCGGCCATGGACTCTCCGTTGGCGTCGGCATGGCGCTCGGCGCGCGCATGCAAAAGCGCGGGTTCAGAACAATCGTTATGTTGGGCGACGGCGAATTGCAGGAGGGATCCAACTGGGAGGCGGCCATGGCGGCGGCCCATCTCGGGCTCTCAAACCTGACGGCGATCGTCGATTTCAACAAGGTTCAACAGAGCAACCATGTGCAGGAATTGCTTGGCTTGGAACCGCTGGCCGATAAATGGCGCGCCTTCGGTTGGTCGGTGCGCGAGCTTGATGGGCACGACATGGCGGATATCGTCGCGGCGCTCGATGCCTTGCCTTATGCACCGGAAATGCCATCCCTCATGCTCGCCCATACGGTCAAGGGCAAGGGCGTCAGTTTCGCCGAAGACACCTACCTCTGGCACCAGAACATGGTCGACGACGAAACCTATCAAAAAGCGCTGGCCGAGTTGGGAGAGCCAGCATGAATGTCATGTCTGAGGCAGCTTCTGAAAAGGCTGCAAATCAATCACGACTTGCTTATGGGATTGCCCTCACGGAAATGGCGGAGCATGACAATTCCATCGCCGCCATATCCGCCGATACGCTTGATTTGATTGGCTTGCGCGATTTTCTCGCAAAATACCCGGAGCGCCTGGTCGATGCCGGCATTGCCGAGCAAAACGCCATGGGCATCGCCAGTGGTTTGGCGACCACGGGCATGCGGCCGTTTCTCTGTGGCTACGCGCCGTTCATCACGGCCCGGTCCATGGAGCAACTCAGGAACGATGTTGCCTATGCCAATCAGCGGGTGGTCATCGGTGCGGCGGCAAGCGGTGTCTCGCTCGGCGTTTCCGGTGGTACCCATCATGCCCTGGAGGATTTGGCGTTGATGCGCGGGCTGCCCAACATGACGGCGATCGTTCCGGCCGATGCGCATCAGGCGTGGCAGGCAACTCAAGCGACGAGCGAGATCGACGGGCCGGTCTATATCCGCCTCGGCGGGCGTGTTGTCGAGCCGGAAGTAACGGCGCGGGATGCGGACTTTAAGGTCGGTCGGGCGGATTGTCTGCGCCCGGGCAACGATGTGACAATCATCGCCTGCGGATGTTTGGTGGTGGAGGCGGTCACCGCGGCGGATGCGTTGAGTAAGGAGGGTGTGGCGGCGCGGGTGTTGAACATGCACACCATCAAGCCACTCGACCAGGATGCGGTTCTAACCGCCGCGGCGGAAACAAAAGGCATCGTCACGGCCGAGGAGCATCGCATTACCGGCGGCCTCGG
>JAPYQV010000366.1 GCA_029937205.1 Alphaproteobacteria bacterium | reverse complement strand
CGACTGCGCGCCCGAGTTAATACGAGGTAGCCAAGGGAGCGGACGCGACCGCCCGGCGTCTGAGGGACCAAACAAAAAAACGAAGCAGCTTTAGTCTTTCTCCAACAACCCGCGCAGCACCCGCTCTGGCGTCAAAGGAATTTGTTTGAGGCGCATACCCGTTGCCGCCGAGAGAGCGTTGTTGATGGCCGGCGCGGCGCCGACCAGGGGCGGTTCGCCGACGCCTTTGACGTGGAACGGGTGGCTCATTTCCGGCATTTCCAGGATGTTGGCGTGGATCTTGTCGGGCGCTTCCAGGGTGCCGGGAAATTTGTAATCCATGAAGCTTGGGTTCACCAGGCGGCCGTCCTCCCACAGCATTTCTTCCATGAAGCGCATAGCCCTGGCCTTGCACGAAGCCGCCATGAATCTGGCTTTCGACCATGCCCGGATTTATGGCGCGGCCGACATCGTGGGCGCACCAAGCCTCGAGCACTTCGACGGCGCCGATCGCCTCGTCGACCTCGATCTCGACCACTTGCGCGCCGAACGTCAGCACCGAGAGCGCATCGAAAGCGAGAAATCCGCTCAACTGGGTGTGTTCCGGGTCGGGCGGGTCGTTGGGGATATAGCTGCCCGAACCGGTGATCGGCCCGCCGTCGGCCCACAGTGAACGCCCGGCGATTTCGGCAAAACTCACTTCGGCGTTGCGCGGCGGATCGGCATTGACGCCAATGCGCCCGCCGGGGCGAAGCTGCAAATCCTCCGCCTCGCATTCGAGCATCGCCGCGGCATGTTCCAACAACTGGCTGCGCACCTGCATCGCCGCCCGGTGCACCGCCTGGCCCACGGTGTAAGTCACGCGGCTGGCATTGGTGCCGTAATTATAGGGCGCTGAATCTGTGTCCGGCGTGGCGAAACTCACCTGCTCGATATCGAGACCGAGAGCGGCGGCGCACATTTGGCTGAGTACCGTATCCGAGCCCTAGCCGATATCCACCGCGCCAACATTGAGGATGATCGAGCCGTCGCCCTGCAAACGCACAATGGCGCCGGCTGAGAGGAAGGCGGAGGTGTGCGTCATGGCGGCAACGCCAAGCCCGCGCTTTCGTCCCGGCGGCGCGTGTCGCGGCCGCGACCAATCCGATGCATCGCGCACCTTCTCCAGGGCTTCGACCAGAGCGCAGGAAGTGATGCGCTGCCCGCCGAGCCACTGCTCGCCGGCCTTGATGGCGTTCTGGATGCGGAACGCGATGGGATCGATGCCGAGCTTGGCGGCGATCTCGTCCAGTTGGGATTCGCAGGCAAAGGCGGCTTGCGGATTGCCAAAACCGCGAAAGGCGCCGCTGCGCAGCTTGTTGGTATAAACCGCATGGCCGAGGGCGCGCACATGGGGAATCGAATAGGAGCCGCGCGCGTAGAACAGGATCAAATTCATCACCGACGGGCTGTCGTCGGCGTAGGCGCCGGCATCGAACCAAAGCTCCATCTCGCGCGCCACCAGGGTGCCGTCCAATTTGGCGCCGGTGCGCAGGCGCAGCGTGCCGGGATGGCGGGCGCGCATGGTGATCATGTCTTCGTCGCGGGTGAGCACCAGGCGAACCGGGGCGCCGGCCTTTTTCGTCAGCATCACGGCGACAAGCTGGCCCGAGACTTCCGCTTTGGCGCCAAAGCCGCCGCCGATGCGCGGCGCGATGCAGCGAATCTTGCCCATCGGGATGCCGAGGCCCTCATGGATATTGGCTTGCGTGCGGAAAATGCTTTGGGTCGAGGACCAGACGGTGACCCGGCCATCCGGCCCCCAGGCAGCGAGCGCCGAGACCGGCTCCATATAGGCATGATATTGCGCACCGACTTCGTAGGTGCCTTCGACAATGATATCGGCCTCATCGAAACCGTCGAGCCCGCGCCCCATGACCGCCTCGGCGCAGGCGAGCAGATTGCCTTGATTTTCCGGCGCCGGGTAAATCTTGTCGTAGCCGTCGAAATCCTCGTGCAGCACCGGCGCACCGTCGGCCATGGCCGCTTCGATCGTGGTGACGGCGGGCAACTCTTCATAGTCGATTTCGATCATCCGCGCCGCCAAACGCGCCGTTGCCTCATCGACAGCCGCCACCGCCGCCACGGGCTCGCCGATATAGCGCACCTTGCCGCGCGCCAGGGCGGTCTCGTCCTTGCACACCAGGCCGATATGGCCGCCGGTGATATCCTCGGCCGTCACCACCGCCTTGACGCCGGGCAGTGCCAGCGCCGCCGAGGTGTCATAGGAAAGAATACGGGCGTGTGGATAGGGGCTGGTGAGGATGGCCGCGTGCAGCATGCCGGGCAGCTCCATGTCGCCGGCATAGATCGCCTGGTCGAGCGCCTTTTCCGCCGCTTCGAGGCGGGGCGGGCTTTTGCCGATGGCGCTTTCGATATCGCTCATGCGCCTTGCCTCTCGGACGCCAAAATCACGGCATTGATCACCCGGACATAGCCGGAGCAACGGCATAGATTGCCGGAGAGGGCGCTGCGAATTTCGTCGCGCGTCGGCTTCGGATTTTCAGCCAAAATAGCCGTGGCGCTGACGATCATGCCGCTCATGCAGAAGCCGCACTGTATCGCGCCGGTATCGACGAATGCCTGTTGCACGGGAGAGAGCGTGCCGCTTTCGCCGAGGCCCTCGATGGTGACGATATCGCGCCCTATGGCACCCACCGCGAGAACGAGACAGGCGTTTACCGGTGTGCCGTCGAGCAACACGGTGCAGGCACCGCAGGCACCCTGGTTGCAGGCATTCTTCGAACCGGTGAGCTTCAGATCATCGCGCAGTGCATCAAGCAGCGTGCGTGAAACCGGCACGTTGAGCGCATGTTCCTCGCCATTTACCTTGAGGGTAATATCCATCATGCCGCCGCCGCGGTGCCGAGCGCCCGCGCCAACAGACGCGGCACCAGCATCAGGCGGTACTCGGCGCTGCCGCGCACATCGTCAACCGGATCGCAGGCCTCAACGAGAAGCGCCGCTGCCGCCTGCACGGTGTCCTCATCCAGGGCGGAGCCCAGCCGGGCACGCCTCCGCGTCCGGCACGCGCACCGGCGTCGGGCCGGCGGCACCGAGCGCGATGCGGGCGAAGCTGCATTTGCCTTCTTTCATGGCCAATACGACGGCGACCGAGAGCGTGGCGTAATCGCCATGCACGCGGGCGAATTTCTCATAGTGTCCGAAAGCGCCTGCGGGTTGCGCAGGCAGGCCCTCTTGCAGAGCCGAGGTGAGGTAATCCTCGAAGAAATCCTCTGCGGCGACCCTGCGCCGGGCTGTCGAGCCCGCCACTTCGATCCTTGCATCCGCCGCCACCAGCGCCGCCGGCAGATCGGAACTGGGATCGCCGTGCGCCACCGCGCCGCCCAGCGTGCCGATGTTGCGCACGCTCGGATGGGCGATCTGCGCCGCCGCCTGACGGACCACCGCATGGCCGCCGGCGAGACGCCCTTCGGCGGCCAAGGTGGCGTGGCTCAACATGGCGCCGATACGCAAACCACCCTCCGGCGCCGCCTCGATTGTCTGTAGCTCATCAATGGCGGAGAGGCTGACGAGCGCCGACGGCTCGATCAGCTCGGCATTCAGCATGGCCATCAAGGTGGCGCCACCGGCGAGCGGCAACGCCTCGGGATCGGCGGCAAGCAGGGCCAATGCCTGATCGAGGCTGGTCGGCTGATGAAAATCCATGCCCTAGGCC
>JAPYQV010000365.1 GCA_029937205.1 Alphaproteobacteria bacterium | reverse complement strand
GCCAGTCGAGAACCTTGGCCGTGCCGTTGATGGCCGGACCTTCCTCGTCGCCGGTAATGAGCAGGCTAATCGAACCGTTCATCTCATCGGCACGGCGGGCGAAAAAACGCGCCGACGCGGCGACGAATGCGGCGATTGCGCCCTTCATATCGCTGGCACCGCGGCCAAACAATTTACCGTCGCGCACCAAGGCGGCAAAGGGATCGTCGCTCCAGCCGTCTCTGTCGCCGACCGGCACCACATCGGTGTGCCCGGCGAAACAGAAATTGGGCGCGCCGGTGCCACGCCGGGCATAGAGATTGTCGATTGGTGCGCTGGCCGGGTTGTCGCCGACGACGCGGTGGCAGCTAAAGCCGAGCTCTGCCAGGGCGGCCTGAAGGACATCCAGGGCGCCGGCGTCGGCCGGCGTCACCGAGGGGCAGCGGATCAATGCACGGGCGAGCTCCAAGGGTTGATCGAGCCCCGGCATGGCGGATCAGCTCCTCAGAAGCTCGTTGATCGAGGTTTTGCTGCGCGTTTGTGCGTCCACCTGTTTGACGATCACGGCGCAGTACAGGCTGGGTCCGGGGGAGCCGTCGGCAAGCGGTTGCCCAGCGACGCTGCCCGGCACCACGACCGAATAGGCCGGCACGCGGCCATAATGAACTTCACCGCTCGCACGGTCGATGATGCGGGTCGAAGCACCAAGATAGACACCCATGCTGAGCACCGAGCCCTGTTCGACGATGACACCTTCCGCAACTTCGCTGCGCGCGCCGATAAAGCAATCATCTTCGATAATCACCGGGTTGGCCTGCAAGGGTTCCAAAACGCCGCCAATGCCGGCGCCGCCCGAAATATGACAATTGCGGCCGATCTGGGCGCAGCTGCCGACGGTGGCCCAGGTATCGACCATGGTGCCCTCAGCAACATAGGCGCCGAGATTGACGAAGCACGGCATCAGCACCACGCCGGGGGCGATATGGGCGGAATGGCGCACAATGGCGCCGGGCACAGCACGAAATCCGGCGGCGCGAAAATGCTCCTCGTTCCAGCCGGCAAATTTCGACGGCACCTTATCGAACCAGGGTGTCTCTTCGCCGGGTCCGCCGGCGATGGCCATCATGTCGTTGAGGCGAAAGGACAGCAGCACGGCCTTTTAGAGCCACTGATTGACCGTCCAATCGCCGTCATCATTCTCGCACACCCGAAGTTCGCCTGAATCAAGCCCATTCAGCGCGAATTCCACCGCCTGGCGTTTCTCGCCGGTGCTGTCCGGCGTTAGCGCATCGCGCTGTTCCCAGGCTTGCTCGACAATGTTCTTTGCTTGTTCCGTTTCCACCGATCCTACTCCAATTTTCGCGCCTAAAGTAGCGACGCCAGGCC
Organism: Alphaproteobacteria bacterium; assembly: GCA_029937205.1. Classification (GTDB taxonomy): domain Bacteria; phylum Pseudomonadota; class Alphaproteobacteria; order UBA828; family UBA828; genus PTKB01. Next base: position 2,342 of record JAPYQV010000365.1, on the reverse strand, counting down.
GCCTGTCAATATTATCAGTAGGTTATGAGACCGGGGGCTCAGTCTCCATTGAGCGCGTCGCGCAGCCAGGCGACCAAATCCGTGGTCTCGTAATCCGGCTTGGCCGCTTCATTGCCGGGCAGCTCCCAGTTCTCGTCACCGCGCACCCAGACTGTTGTCATGCCAAGCGCCGCCGCCGGCACCAGATTGCGCGCAATATCCTCGAAGAAAATGGTGCTCTTCGGGTTCACTTGGTGGCGTTTGATCAGAACATCGTAGGCCGCCGGAAAGGGCTTGGGCACATAGTTTGCCGCGGCAATATCGTAGACATGCTCGAAATGATGCGCCACGCCCAGGCGATCGAGAATTTTACGGCTGTAGGGCACATCGTCATTGGTAAAGATCAATTTTCGCCCCGGAAGCGCGGTCAGAGCCTCGTTCAGACCCTCGCGCGGCTCGAGTGGTGAAAAGTCGATATTGTGCACATATTCGAGGAATTTCTCGGGCGCCATATCGTGTTCGACCATGAGGCCGCGCAAGGTCGTGCCGTGCTCGCGAAAATAGGATTTCTGGATTTTTCGCGCTTCCGTGCTGTCCACATTGAATTGTTGTGAAATGAACTCTCCGATTCGCACGTCGATTTGGTCGAAGAGCCTGCTGGTCGCCGAATAGAGCGTGTTGTCCAGGTCAAACAACCACGTATCGATGTGGCTGAGGTGGGCACGGATGGGGCGATCGGGCTGAATCATGGAAATCCTTATATTTCACAGCCGGCGGCACCGCAAACCATGGCGCAAACCATGGCGCAAACCATGACGCAAACTATGGCGCAATCTCTGGGGTGTGGGGAAAGCATTTATTAAGCGTCCGCAGCATATTATTCAGCCATTCGTAGAATAAATTTCGAGCGCCAGGGCAAGACGAATGCAGCGACAGATTTTCATAGCGCCCGCCGCACGGGTGGCGGCGGCGCGGATCGTGGATATCGGAGCCGGTCTCTGACATGACGGCTCTGGTCCAAACCAAACGCCCGGCACGCGACATTGGCAGCGCGAGAACCGGCCTGTCCGAGGCGCTGCGGTTCGTTGGCGCCGATTTGGCCGCGCATTATCCCGGCCCCTTGCTCCTTGTCGATGACGCGGCGCACACGCAGGCGCTTAACAAGCCGGCCCAGGCGCTGGCCGAAATCCTCAACGGATCCGAGCGCAGCTACCTCATTGCGCTTATCGCCCGCACGGCGGAAGCCAAAACGGCGCAATCCGATTTCCTCGTTGTTGGCGATCAACGCGCGACCGTCACCATTGAGTTGACCGTCATCCCGTTGTCGGGTTGCGACAGTTTTCTCGTAATGGGTCGGGATATTACGCTCGAGAAAAATCTGCGCGAGGCCCTGGTCGAATCGCGTAAACGCTATAAAGAGTTGATCGAGTGTTCCAGCGATTTCGTCTGGGAAGCCGACAGCGACGGCAGATTTGTATTTGTCACATCCCTGGGCGCGCTCGGCTATAGCGCCGACATGCTGATCGGGCGGAGTGCGCGTTCCGTGGTCGACCGGCGCAATCCGGTGCCGGAGCCGTTTCCGTTCGAGACCCGCCAGCCGGTTGATCGTGCTGAGGTGTGGCTGCGCGGTGCCTCCGGCGAGCCGGCCTGCCTGCTGGTCTCTTCCGTTCCAATGTATTCCCCGGAGAAGCAGCATCTCGGCGCGCGCGGCGTGTGCCGGGATGTTACCGAAGAGCGCCGCCGCGATGAGGCGCTGGCCAAGGTTCGCGTGCGCGAAGCCCTGTTCGCGACCATGGTGCGCACCATCCGCGATGAGGCCGACCCGGAGCGCATGTTGAATACGGCGGCGCGCGTGCTGGCCGAAGGGTTTTCCGCTCTGGCTTGCGTCATCTTTCGGGTTGATGCCGAAGACGCGCTTATGGAAGCCGCCGATTTTGGCGACAGGCCCGCCGCCCCCTTGCGGGAGTTGTTGAGCGAGGTGAAGACCGGTGTGTCGGATGTGGTCCTGTCGTCCGATAATGATGACGTCAAAGCCATGGCCTGCCCGACACGTTACCAGGGGCAGCGCAATGGCGTTATCTGCGTTTCGCGCATCGACCGCCGGCGCTGGTCAACCGACGAGCGGGCGCTGTTGGCCGGTGTGGCGGAGCGTGTCGGTATCGCCATTCAGCAGGCCGACGCTAAAGAGCAGCTGATCAAACTGTCGCGTACCGACAGCCTGACCGGCCTCTGCAACCGGCGCGCATTTGTCGAGACCGTCGAACAGAATTTGGTGGAGTTCGCCATATCCGGTGGCCGCGCGGCGCTGATTTATGTGGATCTCAACAACTTCAAGGGCATCAACGACACGCTCGGGCACAATC
>JAPYQV010000364.1 GCA_029937205.1 Alphaproteobacteria bacterium | reverse complement strand
GCCCCTGTGGCGGAACTGGTAGACGCGACAGACTCAAAATCTGTTATCCGTGAGGGTGTGGGAGTTCGAGTCTCCCTGGGGGCACCAATTATCCGCATTTGAGTAGCGGATCAATGAAATTAGCTACGTCTTGGCCGGCCCGTTTTCCGGCGTGATGCCGAGATAGGTGTGTTGGACTTCGTCGTTTTCACGCAGTTCGCTCGCCGGGCCTTCCAAGGCAATCTTTCCGGTTTCCATGACATAGCCCTTCTGCGCCAAGGCCAGCGCGAGGCGAGCATTCTGCTCGACCAACACGATGGTGCGGCCCGCCTGGTGCAGGTCGCGGATGATCTTGGCGATCTCGCGGCACAGGATCGGCGACAGGCCGAGCGACGGTTCGTCCATCAGGATGAGCTTGGGATCGTTCATCAACGCCCGGCCCATGGCGAGCATTTGTTGTTCGCCGCCAGACAGAGTGCCTGCCTGCTGCTTGCGCCGCTCTTTCAGCCTGGGGAAATGCTCGAAGACTTCTTCATAGCCTTTCGAAATCGCCGCCTTGTCGGTGCGCAGATAAGCGCCCATCTCGAGATTTTCCAAAACCGACATGTAGGGAAAGACGTGCCGGCCCTCGGGCACATGAGCGATGCCCAATTTGGTGACTTTTTCGGGGGCGATCCGGTCGATACGCTCGCCGGCGAACTCGATCTGACCAGAGGTTACCCGCTTGAGCCCGGAAATGGTGCGCAAGGTCGTGCTCTTGCCCGCCCCGTTGGCGCCGATCAGGGTGACGATCTCGCCTTCCTCGACGGAGATTGAGATGCCCTGCACCGCGGCAACCTTGCGGTAATGGATCCACACGTCTTTGAGTTCAAGCAGCACTAGAAATCCTCTCCCAAAATATCGTCAGACCCGAGATAGGCTTCGATCACTTCCGGGTTCGAGATAATTTCATCGGGCGAGCCTTCGGCCAGCTTCTTGCCGAAATTGATGACGGTGATGTGTTCGCACAAATTCATCACCGTCCGCATGTCGTGCTCAACGAGGATCACGGTGATGCCCCACTCATTGCGCAGTTTTCGGATGATGTCGGTCATCTCGGCGGTCTCGCTCGGGTTCATGCCGGCGACCGGCTCGTCGAGCATCAGCAGCCGGGGCTCGGCCGCCACCGCCATGGCAACGTTCAGTGTCCGCTGATGGCCGTGTGAGAGGTTGACGGCGAGCTCGTGCTTGACCTCGCCGAGGCCGATGAACTCGACAATTTCCTCGGCGCGTTTCTCGTTTGCCAGCTCCATCTTGCGCGCCGTGCCGAGGATCGCGCCCCAGATGGTTTCCTTGGCGTGCAAATGCCGCGCGATCGAGACATTGCCCATGGTATCGAAATCCTCGAACAGAGCGGTGTGCTGAAAAGTGCGCACCGCGCCCATGGCCGCAATCGCGCTCGGGCGCTTGCCGGCGATCAACTTGCCCTCGAATTTAACGGTGCCGCCGGACGGTCGATAGGTGCCGCTGATGACGTTGAAGAGCGTCGTCTTGCCGGCGCCGTTGGGCCCGATGATGCCGTGAATAGTGCCTTCTTCGACGTCGAGGTCGAACTCTGACACGGCCGCAAGACCGCCGAAATTCTTGCTCAGGTTACGGACTTCCAAGAGCGCCATTGTCCCGCCCCCTCAGCCTGGCCGATTCTTGGTGAGCCAGCGGCGAAAACGCGCGTAATGCTCACCGGGCGGCCGCCTGAGCGCGGGCAGCAGGCTCTCGAGACCGCCCGGCAGGAAGATCAGGAACATGATCAGAAGACTGCCGAACATCAACGGCCGCCACTCGAGCAGGGGCCGGCTCCATTCGAAGGCGACCGTGAGAATGGTCACCCCGATCAACGGACCCCAGAACGTTGTGGCGCCGCCGATCACCACCCAAATGACGAGATAGACCATCTGCGTGATATCGAAATTGTGCGGATCGATCGAGCCCATGCGGTAGGCAAGCAGCGCGCCGGCGATACCGGCGAAGAACGAGCCGACCATAAAGGCCATGGTGCGATAGCGCGCGACGTTTATTCCCATGCATTCGGCCAGCATGTCATCGGTGTGGATCGCCTTCCAGGCATTGCCGATGCGCGAACGGTCAAGCCGCCACATGATGAAGACCGAAGCCACCATGAAGGCCATGCAGGCGAAATAGTAGTTCACCGAGCCCGACAGCTTCAGTCCGAACAGTTCGGGCGAGGGAATATTGACGATGCCGCCCGTGCCACCGAGAGGATTATTGACCTTCATCCAGGTCATGCGGATGAACTCACCGAAGGCAAACGAGGCGATGAAGAAGGCGAATCCCTTGGTGCGCAACATCGGGATCATAATGACGGCCCCGACCGCGGCGGCCACGAAGCCGGCGAGCGGCACCATGACGATGAATGGAATTCCGGCGTGCTTGGCTAAGATAGCCGTCGCATAAGCGCCGACCCCCTGGAGGATAATATGCGCGAAACCCCAGTCGCCGGTTGTCGTGACCAGCCGGTAGCTGACCGCCAGGATCACACTCATGAAGTAAATGATCGAGAGCTCAATATGATAGAACTTCATGTAGAACGGCAGGATGCAAAGCGCCGCCAGGATAACGACAACCACAATCCAGCCGCCGTATTTTCGCTGCCAGTCGGGTTGTGCCGCAGCCGGTGTGCCGAGAGCGCCGCCGCCTGTCGGGTTCGATGCCGTGCCGTTAAGGTTTTTCACGGCCCAATATTCCTTGTGGTCGGACGACGAGGGTGAGCGCCATGAAGCCGACGCCGACCATGGTTGCGATCAGGCTGTCTGTCAGTGTGGCGACAAAGGTGTGGATGAAGCCGAGAATGATGGCCGCAATGACCGCCCCCTCAATACTCGCCATGCCGCCGACGACAACGACAATGAAGGCGATAAGCACGACGCCATGACCCATATAAGGGGTGATTGCGGCGATCGGCGCCATCAGTGCGCCGGCGAGCCCGGCGGAGGCGCCGGCCAAAGCCATGGCCAACATCGTCATGTGGCGAATGTTGATGCCCTGCAGCGCGGCAGCCTCGGGATCTTGGGCGCAGGCGCGCAGTGCCTTGCCGAGCTTTACGTTGTAGAGGAAATAACGCAACGCGATCAGCATCGCGATAGCGCAGGGGATGACAAGCAGACGCTGCCAGCCGACAAAGGCGTCGCCGATTTCGGCGGCGCCCATATAGGGCGTGTCGATGCGCTTCATCAATCCGACGCCCCATATTCGCCCGACCGCGACCTGGAGGACGAATCCCAACGCCACCGTGGCCATGAAGCCGGCGAGGATATTTGAGCCGGTTTGGCGAAAAATTATCCGTTCGGTGGCGACGCCCAAGAGCGCCACGATGGGTATGGCGAGCGCCACCGCCACCCAGAAATTGAAGCCGCCGAGCTGATACAGTACATAAACCGTGTAGGCGCCGACCATGAAGAATTCGCCGTGGGCGAAGTTCGCCATCTTCATGACCCCGAAGGCCATCGCCAGACCGATGGCGACCAGCGCGTAGACCGAGGAGGTCACGACCGAATTCAACAGGGTCTGAATGAGAGTGGCAGAATCCATGGAGGATGGGGTCCTAAGTGCCGGTGCGCGAACGCGGCGATGATAAGGCAAACGGGGCAGAGCGCCCAGGCAACCGGGCGCGCAATGCTCCGCTCCGCGTTTTGGGAAACAATTATCTTCCAGTCAAAACGAGACGCCCCGCCGGACTGCCGGAT
>JAPYQV010000005.1 GCA_029937205.1 Alphaproteobacteria bacterium | reverse complement strand
CTTCTTCGCCGGGTAGGTTCCAACTGTCGGCGGCGCCCGCCAGGTTCGGCAAGATGAAGAGCGCAAAGACAAAGAGGCTGGCAACAACGGGTTTGCTGATCATCATCATGGCCTAATCTCCGAACGGCTGAATTTCGAATTCATCATGGCTATAATTTACGATTCCGTGATCGTCGATGATGGTATCGATGGCGAGATAATTAATGTTGTCGCGCACATAGAGATCGCCCTCGACCACCACTTCATTGCTCTGCATGCGCAAGATACCGTGATGGCCGATCACATCCGGATCGCTGTCCATCTGAAGTACGATATAGACCTGTTCATCGTCACCGAGAATGCCGACCGGGATGCCGCCGCGGGCGCACCATATGGCGCATTGATGGTGCGCGCTGCCGGTCGCCCACATGATTTCACTCAGATAGCACTAGGGATCAATGACTTCGCCCGTCACCGTGACACGCTCGGGCTGCCCCGCCCAGGCGTGAAATGGCGCCGCCATTATGGCCACCAGCGATAACGCCGCAGCGCACATATTAGCTTTATTTATTCGCCACACCGACTGTCTCCCGCTGTTTCAAATTCAACGCTAATATATTTCCGACAGCGCCGGGATAAATTCTGCGTGTCCAAAAGGTGACCTGATTTCGTACGCTTCACCGGCCATTATCCTGCACCGTTGCAATGCCAATTATGCCATGCATAGTGACCCCGGCTGAAAGCAGGAGTACGGCAATGCGCGATTTTCAACGACCCGGGCGCTCCTCGGTGCATGGTATCAACGGCATGGCGGCGACATCACAACCGCTCGCCACCATAACAGCTTTGGATGTTCTCAAAGCGGGCGGCAACGCCGTGGATGCCGCAGTCGCGGCGTGTGCCGTTCTTGGAGTCGTCGAGCCGCAATCGACCGGTATCGGCGGCGATTGTTTTGTCCTCTACGCGCCCAAAGGCCGCGTTCCCCCGATTGCCATGAACGGCTCCGGGCGCGCGCCACAAGCGGCCACCGTCGAACGCTTGCGCGAGCTAGGACTGAGCGAGATTGGTTTTCAGAGCCCCCATGCGGTGACGGTACCGGGCGCTGTCGATGCCTGGTCGCAATTATTGGACGACCACGGTAGCAAGAATTTTGCTGAGCTGCTGCAGCCGGCAATCCGCTTTGCCGAGGACGGCTATGCGGTGTCGCCGCGAGTCGCCATGGATTGGGCTGCCAATGCCGAGAAGCTGTCGGATTGCCCAGCCGCCAAACGGATCTTTATGCCGGGCGGACAGACGCCTGAGGTTGGTGACCTGCACCGCCAGCCAGAGTTGGCGAACAGCCTGAAAGCGATCGCCAAAGAGGGCCGCGATGCCTTTTACAACGGCATCATTGGCGAAGATATTGTCAGCCACTTGCGCAGCCTGGGCAGCCTGATGACCGAGCAGGACTTTGCCCAGTACCGCGCCCAGTATGTTGAGCCCATAAAGACCGATTACCGGGGCCATGAGATTTTCGAATGTCCGCCCAACGGCCAAGGCATCATTGCCCTGATCATGCTCAATATCCTGCAGGGATATGATTTGGCGGCGCTCGATCCGAATGGCGCCGAGCGCTTGCATCTGGAAGCCGAAGCCGCGCGCCTAGCCTACCGCGACCGGGCGGCGCTGATTGCCGATCCGGATGCGGTTCAGGTGCCGAGCGCGCATCTGCTGTCGCCGGTCTATGCCGATGGCCTGCGCGCGCTAATCTCGCCGGGTCGCGCCATGGCTGATCTTCCCATTGCCGGCGATACCGAGCACCGCGACACCGTGTATCTGACCGTGGTCGACAGTGAGCGCAACGCCATATCCTTCATCAATTCCACATTCCATTCCTTCGGTAGCGGAATTTGCGCGCCGAAAAGCGGCGTCATGTTGCAGAACCGCGGCTCCAGTTTCGTGCTCGACCCCGACCACCCCAATCACATCGCACCGGGCAAGCGGCCGATGCACACGATCATTCCCGGCATGCTGGCCGAGGGCGGGCGCGCGATTATGCCGTTTGGTGTCATGGGCGGGCATTATCAGGCGGTCGGACATGCCCACTTCCTGACCAATTTCATCGATTTCGGCATGGACCCACAAGCGGCGCTGGACGCCCCGCGCGCCTTTCATTTTGAAAACGAACTCGCGGTCGAAAGCGGCTTGAGCAAAGCCACCACCGCCGCCCTGGAAGCCAAGGGCCACAAGGTGAAGCCCGCCGCCGTACCTATCGGTGGCGGCCAGGCGATTCATATCGATTGGCACCGCGGCACGCTGATCGGCGGCTCGGACCCACGCAAGGACGGTTGCGCGTTGGGTTACTGATTGGGCTCTGCTAGCATCGCCTTCCAGGGAGCATCAAAAGGAGGACGTCGTGCACAGACGCCACAACCCGGATACCGTCGTCGAAGCCTTCGGCAAGGGCTACAGTCAGGCGCTTGAGGTCGACCCCAACAAACGCTGGCTTTATACCGCCGGCCAAGTCGGTGCCGCACCGGACGGCAGCACGGCGGATTCGTTCGAGGCCCAAGTAGCACAAACCTGGGCCAATATTATGGCGCTTTTGCAGGAAGGCGGTATGGCCATTGACGATGTCGTCAAAATCAACGGCTACGTTGTCGGCGCAGAGAATTTCCCGGCCTATGCCGTGGCGCGAAAAAAGGTGATGGGCGATGCCCGGCCCGCCTCAACCGCGATCATCGTCCCCGCCTTGGCGATGCCGGGGTGGCTGGTCGAGATCGAGGTTATAGCCGCAAAGTAAATTATCACCGTTCCTCGGTATCAGCCCGGATAGCAGCCCGCCTCGATAGCGCGCCGGCGCACCAGGGCATAAACTGCGTCAATGGTCGGCGTGGCGATGCCCACCAGGCGGCCTAGCTCGGCTACGGCGCCGACCAACGCATCGATCTCCATGGGCCGGCCCAATGTGAGATCCTGCAGCATGGAAGTCCGGTGCGCACCGACCTGCTCAGCCCCGTTGATACGCTTGTCGACATCGATGGCAAACCGCGCGCCAAGCTTTTCAGCCACCGCCTGACCCTCGACCATCATTGCCCGTGCCAATGCGCGGGTCTCGGTGTCGCGGGCAATATCCTCGAGGGTCGCACCGGTCAAGGCACTGATCGGATTGAAGGCAAGATTGCCCCACAGCTTGACCCAGATATCGGAACGGATGTCGGTGCGCACCGGCGCTTTGAAGCCGGCTGAGATCAGCGCCTCGGACAGCGCCTTGGCGCGCGCCGAACGGCTGCCGTCGGGCTCGCCGATGGGCAGGCGGTTCTGGCTCAGATGGGGCTGCACCTCGACGATGCCCGGGGCTACGATTTCGGCCGCCGGATAGACAACACAGCCAATCGCACGCGCCGGCCCGAGACCGCGCCACTGCACATCTTCCGGGTCCACCGCCTTGACGCGATGGCCCTCCCACGGGCCGGCAAGCTTGTGAAAATACCACCAGGGAATGCCGTTGGCGGCGGTCACCACGGCAGAATCGGGCCCCAACAGGGGCTGCACGGCAGCGCACACGCCCGGTACGGAATGGGCTTTCAACGTCATCACGATAAAATCCTGCGCGCCGACTTCCGCCGGATCGTCGCTGCATTTGGGATACTCGGTATGCTCTTCGTCGCCGATACGCAGTGTCACGCCGTTTTTCTTCATCGCCTGAAGGTGCGGCCCGCGCGCGATCAGGGTGACGTCAATGCCACCACGCGCTAGCTCGACGCCGAGATAGGCACCAATCGCGCCGGCCCCGAAAATACAAATATTCATTCGACCAAGCCGAGTTTTTCGGCCAAGCCAATACGCATCAGCTTGCCGGTCGCGCCCTTGGGAATCTCGTCCAACAGAACAATCTTGCGCGGCACCTTGAAGGCGGCGAGGCGTTCGGCGGCAAATTCCCGGATCTCCCTGTCGCTCGCCTCTTTGCCTTCCCGCAACACGATTGCAGCGGCGACATCCTCACCGAGTTTGTTGTGCGGCATGGCGAAGACAACCGCCTGGGCAATCGCCGGATGGGTCATCAGGACATCATCCACTTCGCGCGGCGATATTTTCTCGCCGCCCCGATTGATGATCTCCTTGAGGCGGCCGGTTAGCGTGACATAGCCTTCAGCATCCATCACGCCCTGGTCGCCGGTGCGGAACCAGTCGTTGGTAAAACCTTCGGCATTGGCCTTCTCGTTATTTTCATACCCGGCCGTAACATTATCGCCGCGAATGACAATCTCACCGATGGCGCCGGGTGTGAGCAGTTCGCCGGCAATATCCATAATGGCCACCTCGGGTCCGGCGGCAATGCCGACACAGCCCGGCCGGCGCTCGCGCGGCGGCAGCGGATTGCTCGCCATCTGATGCGCCGCCTCGGTCATGCCGTAGGATTCGATCACCGGCGCCGAAAACACGTCCTCCAATTCCGTCATCACGGGCGCCGGCAAAGACGAAGAGGAAGAACGAATCAAGCGCAAGGGATTGCGCGCCACAATTTCCTGATTGCGCCCGGCGCGCGCCAGAATTGCCTGATGCATGGTCGGCACCGCCGTGTACCAAGTAGGTTTGATTTCATCGAGCCAGGAAAAAAATCTGAGCGCATTGAAACCCGGTGAACAGGCGACACTGGCGCCAGCATAAAGCGAAGAAAGCACGGCGGCGATGAGGCCGTGAATATGAAACAACGGCATCACATTGAGGCAGCTATCTTGCGGCGCCAATTCAAGCCAGGCCGATATATTGCGCGCCGAGGCGCACACATTGCTTTGGCTGAGCGGCACGATCTTGGGCCGTGACGTGGTGCCGGAGGTATGCAGAATGAGCGCGATATCGTCGGCGCCAGAAAATCCGCCTGCAGATGCCGCCTGTCCGGCGGGCGGAGAAAGCGAAAAGGCGCCGGCCGGGCCTTGGGTGTCGGGCGTGAGCGGGATGAGCGGAATATTCAGCTTGCCGGCCGCCGCGATGACCGGCGTTTCGTCACCGGCCAAAACAATTACCGCCTTGGCACCGAGATCGGACAGATAAAACTCAAATTCATCCGTTTTGTATGCCGGGTTCAACGGCGCCGCGGTTGCGCCGGCGGCCACGGAAACAAACACGCTCGCCATCTCCGGACTGTTCGGCAACACGATGGCGACTCGCTCGCCACGTCCAATTCCCGCTTCGTTTAGAACGCCGATTGTATTCGTAGAGAGCGCCTGCAAGCCGGCAAAAGTCAGCGCTTGCTGCCCGGGAGCACGGATAGCCGGCGCCTCCGAGTCACCGCGCGTTATTAGTTCGGCCAGAGTCTTGGCATCTGTCATCGCTTGATCGCCCCATCCTTGATCGTATTGATGGGGCGCAATATGCCCGAGCGCCGGGCGGGAAGAAACCGGAAAGTTGTTTGCTTACGCGGCGACGTGAAGCGGTGGGTGGTCCATCATGAATGAGCGCGAGCGATCGAGCGTTGCCTGGTAAGCATGCGCCGGCAGATCGCGCGAGAAGGCGCTCATTTCGTTTGGCATATAGGCGCGCAAATGGCCGCCTTCGTGGGCGATGAGCTGGGTCATAGCCGGGGCGGAATCGCCAAACTTGGCGACCGGCGAGAGATGCTCCATTGACCTCCGCGGCGCGCGCCGGCTCTCGGCCTCGGGCAGCAGCTTCAGCGTCTGTTGCGCCTGTCGATTGCGGCCATGATGCGCCTGTTGGCGCGTCGCCCGGAATGCGGGCGCATGAATTTTCTCCACCGGCTGGGCACGCCGCACGGATTGCGGCGTGGATTCCACAAAAATGGCGAGACTCGTTGCGCCGGCGAGGCCGGAAGGACGGGATTGTGGTGTCAGCGCTGAAAGCGGCGTCATTTCAAACTAAAACCGAATGCATAAAATACTCATTCTCATCCTGTTATATATATAGAAATTTAAAGAACTTTAAAGAGAAAATCACACTAAATTTTGCACTCAATATTAACCATACCCTTATAATAACTTATTATATTCCAAGTGAAACCGTATTAATATTTACCATTCGCTAACTATAACTTTATGTTTATTAATTTGTTGGATTCAACATTTATTAACAGAATCTGGCCTAGTATTTCCACACGCGTTGGTGCGAGATGATTGTTTCCGGGCTCAAAGGGTCTCGTCTCACCAATGCAGTGCGGGGTCGAACAAATGACGGTTGCTCAAGTAGGGCATGGAAACCGAGCGCACATATTCTGACACGATAAGCGACGCTATAGATGCGTCCGGCGATGCGGTCTACGATTGGGATCTGCGTACGGGCGCAATTCAATGGCTGGGCAATGCCTGTGACGTGTTGGGCGTCCGCGACGGCGCCGAAATCGGCCAGGCCGAGCAATTTCTGTTGCGCGTCAGCCGAGCCTGTATTGGCGAACTGCGCCGCACCCACACGGAGCGCGCTCAAACCGGCGCGCGGTTCACCTGCAGCTACGAAATCCGCCGCGGCGACCGCTCGGTGGTATGGGTCGAGGATCGCGGCCGCTTCGTGTGCTCGCCTGATGGTGAGCCGATTCGCATTTTGGGCACCCTTCGCTGCCTTGACCAGTCGCGGCCGAATGATCTGCGCACGGCGCGGCAGGTGAATTTTGATGATCTGACGGGGCAATATAATCGCGGCCGGCTGCGCGAATCTCTGGAGCATGCCATCGAATACGCCCTGCGTTACGAATCGACCGGCGCCTTCTTACAGCTTGGTATTGATAATCTGCCGCTCATTCACGACACCTATGGACGCGATATTGCCGAGCAGTCCCTGGTGGCGGTCAGCCGTGAGCTTGATCGCTCGCTGCGCGCCAGCGATGTGGTGGGCCGCGTCGCGCATGACCAATTTGGTATTGTCTTAAGCGGCTGTTCGACCCAGGACGTATCATCTGCCGGCGAAAAGCTGCTGTTGGCCGTGCAGCAATCGATGGTCATGACCGATAAGGGCCATATTCCCATTACGGCTTCCGTCGGTGCGGTGTCGTTTCCCGATGCCGTACGCACCTCATATGACGCCATGGCCAAAGCCGATATCGCGCTCGAAAAGGCGCGCCATTCCGGCGCCAGCAGTTTCAACCTGTATAATCTATCCGAACAACAGATGGCGGATTTGCGCGACAACCTCGCCGCCGCCGGCCTGGTGCAGACCGCGCTCAGGAACAAGAGCTTTCAGCTCTACTTTCAGCCCATTGTGGATGCCAAAGAGTTGCAGCCCAAATATCATGAGTGCTTGCTGCGCATGTTCGATGAGAACGGGACACTGCTCCCGGCTGGAGAATTCCTCCCGATCGCCGAGAAAATGGGCCTGATTCGCTCGATCGACCGTTTCGTCCTGGATGCGGCGATTGCAGAGCTCAGCGCCAGCCCCGATGTCCGCCTCGCCGTCAACATCTCCAGCCTGTCGACCACGGACCCCTCCTGGTTGAGAGCCTTGACGGCGCACATTAACGAGCGTGGCGAGTTCGCGCGCCGCCTGTTGATTGAGATTACCGAGACAACAGCGCTGCATGACATGAAGGAAACAACCCGTTTTATCGCAGCACTCAAGGATATGGGTTGCCGCGTGGCGCTCGACGATTTCGGCGCTGGCTACACCTCGTTTCGTCATTTGCAGGAACTCTCTGTCGATGTCGTCAAGATCGATGGATCATTCGTCAAAACGTTAGAGGAAAACGCTAATTCGAAATTGTTTATCGAAACCTTGCAATCCTTCGCCGATGGCCTCGGCCTGGAAACCGTGGCGGAGTGCGTCGAAACAAAACGCGTCGCCGAGCTTCTCGAACGCTACGGCGTCACCTACATGCAGGGATATCATTTCGGCGCGCCAACCGCGAGCCGGCCCTGGAACCCCAAAGCACCCGCCCTTCAAGTGGTTCCTAAAGACGCCACCGCGGGCCAGTTCAAAGCACAAAAACGCGGCCAACCGACATTACCAGCCGGCGGAAAAGTCATCAGCCTCGTTACTCGCCACTGAAATATCTATTTACCGGGACGCCGCGCGCCTTACTCTTCCCGATCCGACCGACGGGCGAGCTTGTCGAGCTGCGCCTGCATATTGTCGAGCTGGCCCTTCAACACGGATATTTCATCGCCAGCCTCGGCGCTTTCGCCAGCTGCTTCAGACGATTCCGCGGCCGGTTGCGGTTCTGCCTGTTCAGCACTTTGGTGATTGCCAGTGGCGGTGCCACCCGCGCCGAGCGGTGAGAAAATGTTGAGCGCCTTTTGAAAGGCGGCCATGTTCTGGCGGCCCATTTCCTCAAATTCAGCCACCGGAAAGATGCCGCCAAACGCTTCGTCGACGCGCGAGCGCATGCGCTCCTGATTGTCGCTGAAATTCTCCATAGTGAGCTCAAGATAGCGCGGCACAAAGGCCTGCATCGAATCGTCATAGAGGCGGATCAGTTGGCGCAGGAAGCTAATGGGCAGCAAATTTTTTCCTTTTGCCTCTTCCTCAACAATAATCTGAGTCAGCACCTGATGGGTAATATCCTCACCGGATTTGGCGTCGTGCACGGTAAATTCCGTGCCTTCCTTAACCATCTGGCTGAGATGATCCAGGGTAACATAACTGCTGGTCGCGGTGTTATAGAGGCGCCGATTGGCATATTTCTTGATGATCACCAGATCAATGTCGGCACCGCCCGATAAATTATCTTCCGTCATGCACTCGCCTGCCACGGCCTTCTCGGCCATTATCGAGGATCAAATTAGTCTGGCAGCAATTGCTGCATTGCGCAAATCAATGTTGCGGCGCGTCATAGGAGACGATTGCACCGGGTTGGGTTATATTGCGGCCATGAATGAGCAAAATGGCGACAGTGAATCGGCCAGCGAAAACGAGGACGAGATTCAGGCGCTGGCCTCGCGTTTTGTTGATTTGTGGCAGCGCCAGCTTGAAATCATGGCCGATGACCCGGCGCTGCGTGGGATGATGGCGGCCTTCACCGGCTTCGCCCCGCCGGCCTCGCAAACAGGCGGCGCTTTCGACCAAAATGGTACCTCGGATGACAGTCAAGACAGCGCGACCTCAGGCAAATCAGCTACCTCAGAAACTGCGGACGGGGCCGCGCCCGCTGGCTCTTCATCTCGGCAGCGCGGCGACCAACTGGACGAGCTCACTCGCCGCCTTGCCGCTTGCGAAGAACGGCTCGCTGCCTTGGAAAAGAGAGCTCAGGGAGGAAGCGGAAGCGCTCGCAAGCGCCCTCGAAAAACAAAGCCCTGAGGCCCTCGTCGGCGCATTGGGTAGTGAAATTCGGCGCCGCATGGCGGCATTTCTGGGCGGCATCGAATGTTATCAGCGCCACCCCTATCAGCGCCGTTTCGGCGCTGCGTTCGGCGCGCCGGCGACGCTCTGGCATGAGGGCTCGAGCCGCCTGCTCGATTACGGCGCAGAGATGGCGGGCGACGATGTGAAGACGGTGCTGTTTGCACCATCGCTCATCAACCGGGCTTATATTCTCGATCTCTCGCGTCAGCGCAGCCTGATGCGCTATCTGGCCGCTTCGGGAATACGCCCGCTGCTGCTCGATTGGGGCGCGCCGGCGGGCGAGGAGCGCGGTTTCAACCTCGATGATTATATCCACGGGCGCCTCAACGGCGCGATCGACGCAGCGCTCGAAGTGGCCGGCCGGCCGATCGGTCTCGCCGGCTATTGTATGGGCGGATTGTTGGCCATGCCCGCCGCCTTGGCGCGGCCGGCGGATATCTCATCGCTGATCTTGGTGGCGACGCCCTGGGACTTTCACACCGGCAAGCAACAGGAAATCATTAGCGCCTGCAAACTTCCCTTCGAGGCCATGATATCGAGCCTGGGGGTTTTGCCGGTTGACGCCGTCCAGGCCCTGTTCGCTGCCTTGGACCCGCTTCTGGCGGCGCGCAAATTTAGCCACTTTGCCGGGCTGGCACCGTACAGTGCCGCGGCACGCAATTTTGTCGCCCTGGAAGACTGGCTGAATGACGGCGTCGACCTTTCGGCCGGTGTGGCGCGCGACTGCCTGTTTGGCTGGTATGAGGAAAACAGGACGGCGCACGGTCGCTGGCAAGTTGCCGGCCAGGTGATTCATCCCGGGCGCCTGTCCCAGCCGGTGCTGAATATCGTGCCGGCGCGCGACCGCATCGTGCCGCCCGAATCGGCGGAGCCCTTAAGCGCCCTGATCCCGAACAGCGAAACCTGGCGCCCGGCGCTCGGACATATCGGCATGATCGCCAGCCCGCGCGCCAAACGGACATTGTGGCGGCAGCTCGCCGACTGGATTAAATCGCAGAATTGATCGCCTTGACGGCTTGCATTCGCCGCGCCTGCGCGCCATATCTGTCGGCGAAAATTGAGGAAGGAAAATACGATGGCAAGAACGGCACTGGTTAGTGGCGGCACACGCGGTATCGGCGGCGCCATTTCGAAATTGCTGCACGAAGCGGGCTATCGCGTGGCGGCGGTGTACGCCAATAACGATACGGCAGCCGAGCGGTTTCACCAAGAAAGCGGTATCGCCGTCTATAAATGGGATGTCAGCAATTTTGAACAGTGCCAAGAGGGCATCGCTCAGGTGACGCGCGATCTCGGGCCGATTGAAATATTGGTCAACAATGCGGGCATCACGCGCGACGCGACCTTGCAGCATATGGCACAGGATCAATGGCAGTCCGTTCTCGATACCAATCTCGGCTCGTGCTTCAACATGTGCCGCTGCGTCATTGCAACCATGCGCCAGGGCGGCTTCGGCAGAATTGTGAATGTCGGCTCGATCAACGGCCAGGCCGGACAATATGGCCAGGTTAATTATGCCGCCGCAAAATCAGGCATCCACGGCTTCACCAAGGCGCTGGCGCAGGAGGGCGCGAGGAAAGGCATTACCGTCAATGCTGTCGCGCCGGGTTATGTCGACACCGACATGGTGCGCGCGGTGCCGGAGAATGTTCTCGAAAAAATCGTCGCCAGTATTCCGGTCGGCCGTCTCGGCCGAGCCGACGATATTGCCCGCACGGTGAAGTTTCTGGTGGCCGATGATGCCGACTTCATCACCGGCTCGACCATTTCGGTCAATGGCGGCCACCATATGTATTAGCGGCGCCAAACAGGCGCCGGGGCGAGAATAAGAAAAGGACAAATATATGCCACGCTTGGCTTTGGTTACGGGCGGCACACGGGGGATCGGCGCGGGGATTGCACGCGCCCTGAAGGACGCCGGCTACCGTGTTGTGGTTAATTATCACCGCGCCGATGATGTCGCCGAAAAGTTCGCCGCAGAAAATGACATCCCCGTATTCAAATGGGATGTCAGCGATTTCGACGCCTGCCAGACGGGTGTCAAAGCGGTCAGCGCCGCGCACGGACCGGTCGATATATTGATCAACAATGCCGGTACCGTTTCGGACGCCAAATTCGAGAACATGGATGTGCAACAATGGCACCGCGTGATGCGCGTGAATTTGGATTCGGTATTTCATATGTGCCGGCAAGTCTATCCCGACATGATGGCGCAAAAATGGGGCCGGATTGTCAATATCGGCTCCATGAACGGCCAGGCCGGCCAGCTCAACCAGGTCAATTATGTGGCCGCCAAGGCCGGCATGCATGGCTTCACCAAGGCGCTGGCGCAGGAGGGCGCAAAGCATGGCATCACGGTCAACACCGTGGCGCCAGGTTATGTCGATACCTATCTCATGCGCGAAATGCCAGAGCGCATTCTCGATAAAATTATTGATAAATCGCCCATTCACCGCCTCGGTGCGGAAGACGAAATCGGCCATGCCGTGATCTTTCTGGTCGATGAGAAAGCGGCCTGGACGACCGGCTCGACCGTCACCCTCAATGGCGGCACGCACATGTATTGAGCGGCCGGCGCTGTCGGTGTTTGTCAGGCAACCGGTGACCAGTCGGGCGGCGCCAGCTCGAAGCCGGCGAATTCGAAGGCCGGCGACACAGTGCAACCGAGCAAGCTCCAATCACCGAGGGTCTCCGCACTTTGCCAAGCGCCCTTGCTGACAATCGCCTGCGGGCGTTCTCCGCGCGCCAAATCTGCGCCGAGAAGGAGGCGCTCCGGCGGGCCGGCCACCGCGTGTATCGAAAGTGCCCGGCACGCACCGGCATAATAGTGCCAGATTTCCGTCGCATCGACGCGGTGCCAATGGGTGCGTTCCCCGGCTCGAATTAAAAAATAGATCGCCGTGCCGGTGCCGCGTCGCCCGTCCTTGGCCGCGTCGCGCCACGTCTCACGGTAAAAACCGCCTTCAGGGTGCGGCGCGAGCGCCAGTTTATCGATCATTTCCTCTGCCGTGCTGGACACACCAATTCTCCTCTTCAACAATCGGTCCACAACCTTGCATGCGGGAGAGGACGGGATCAGCCCGCATCCCCCGTGCTATGATCACGCGTTATGCGGCCCCATGTCCTCGACCTCAAGGAATTTTACACGACCCGGCGCGGTCTGACCGCGCGGCGGGTCATTCGCCGTGCGATCCGCGCCATGTGGCCTTCGATCAAGGGTGAGGTCTTGCTCGGCATTGGATTCGCGACGCCGGTGCTCGGCATTTACCGCGAAGAAGCGGAGCGCGTGGTGGCGCTGATGCCGGCGCGCCAGGGGGTGATCGCCTGGCCGGCTGAGGGCAAGCGCTTGGTTGCTGTCACGGAGGAGCCTGAACTGCCGCTCGGCGATAATTCCATGGACCGGATTCTGTTGCTCCATGCGCTCGAAATGAGCGAGGAGCTGCATCAGATGATGGCAGAAGTTTGGCGCGTACTGCGCCCACAGGGCCGTTTGCTGGTGGTGGTCCCCAATCGCCGCGGCCTGTGGTCACGGCTTGAGCGCACCCCTTTCGGCCACGGCCATCCCTTCACCGGCGGGCAACTGACGCGCCTTCTGCGTGACCATGGCTTCGTTCCCCTGCGCCAGAAAACAACGCTATACGTGCCACCGAGCCGCTCGCGCATGATCCTCAGGACCTCGGGTCTGTGGCAAAAGCTCGGGCAACGCTTCGCCCGCCCGTTCGGCGGCGTATTGCTGGTCGAGGCCGAAAAGGAAATCTACGAAGCCCGCCCCGTCGGCAAGCGCGCCCGGCGCCGAATCCTGATCCCGGCACCCGCCCTGCCGGCCGGTGCCCGCAGCGCCCGAGCGAGCAATTAATATACCTGTCTTTTTTGGTCTACCCCTCAAACGCCGGGCGAGCGCATCCGCGCTCTTGGCTACCTCGTATTAACTCGGGCGCACTCTTATTTGTAGACCCTCAACGCCGGGCGCGCGCATCCGCGCGCTTGGCTTGGCGCGCTTGCCGGAATGCATAAAGCATTCCTGGGAGGTGCCGCTTTTATTTACGGGGACAGATTTATTAATTATTTAGTTTTCTTCGACAGTAAAAATACCGCCTGTTCGCCGAACAGATTGGCGAAAGCGCCGGTGCCGCGGAATCCGGTTGCACGGCCTCTCGAATCGAGTTGGACGCGGCGCTCAATGACGATGCCGAGCGTCCGGCACAACATGACGAAATCGCGGATGGTGCAGGGGTGCAGGTTGGGCGTGTCGTACCAACCCTCGGAGCGCGCGCCCATGTCCGGGATGCGGCCCTCAAACAACAAATGCAAGCGATGGCGCCAAAAGCCTGAATTGGGAATCGAGACGATGGCGCGCCGCCCGATGCGCAACAGCTCAAGTAGAATTTCGCGCGGCTGGTGCAGGGCGGGCAGGGTCAGGCCGAGGATGGCATAGTCGAAAGCGCCGTCGGGATAATCGTAAAGATCGGTTTCGGCATTGCCCTGGATCACCGAGAGACCGCGGCTCACACACGCGCTCACTCCTTCCTGACTGATTTCCATGCCGCGCCCATCGACGCCTTTTTCCTGGGTCAGCAATTCGAGCAGCATGCCATCGCTGCAGCCGATGTCGAGCACCCGCGTACCGGGCTCCACCATCTCGGCAATGAGCGTGAGGTCGGGCCGTTTGGACCAGCCCCGTGTTTCTCTTGACGCCATTGCTAATTTTTAAGCCCGCGCAGCTTTGCCGCACCATTGAGAAAGCCGCCCAAGGTATCGAACATTGTCGGCTCATCGAGAAGAAAGGCGTCATGTCCCTTGTCGCTGACAATCTCAACGAAGCTGACATTGGCGGCAACGGCATTCAGCGCACGCACCACCTCACGGCTCTCCGCGGTCGGATAGAGCCAATCGCTGGTAATGGAAATCACACAAAAGCGCGTCTCGACGCCCTGAAAGGCATTGGCGAGAACGCCGCCATGCTCGGCCGCGAGATCGAAATAATCCATGGCACGGGTGATGTAGAGATAGGAATTGGCATCGAAGCGCTCGACGAAACTGATGCCCTGATGGCGTAAATAGCTCTCGACCTGGAAATCCGCATCAAAGCCATAGCTCACTTTGGCGCGGTCCTGCAGCGCGCGGCCGAACTTGCGGTGCAGCGCCGCCTCGGACAAATAAGTGATGTGGCCGGCCATGCGCGCCACGGCGAGGCCGCGCACCGGAAAGGTATCGCCGACGAGATAGCCGCCTTCCGACCATTCCGGATCGGCCATGATGGCCTGGCGCCCGACTTCGTGAAAGGCAATATTCTGCGCCGAATGGCGCGCCGCCGCGGCAATGGGTACGGCGGTAAAGCAGCGCTCGGGATAGCTCACCGCCCATTGCAGCACCTGCATGCCACCCATGGAGCCGCCAATGACGCTGAACAGCTGATCAATTCCGAGATAGTCGAGCAGCATGGCTTGCGCCTCGACCATGTCCTTGATGGTGATGACCGGAAAATCGAGCCCGTAACTTTTGTTTGTCTCGGGATTGAGATCCTGCGGCCCGACCGTCCCCATGCAACCACCGAGCACATTGGCGCAGATCACGTAATAGCGGTTCGTATCGAGGGTCTTGCCCGGGCCGACCATACGTTCCCACCAGCCGCTCCGCCCGCTAACCGGATGGGGACCGATAACGAATTGATCGCCGGTCAAGGCATGGCATACCAGGACGGCGTTGGATTTGTCCCCGTTGAGCGTGCCATAGGTTTGATAGGCCATGGCGAACGGGCCCAATTCGGCCTCGGAATCAAGGCGCAACGGCACATCGCCGCCCAGTTCCACGCTGAAACCGTCGACTGAGTTAGCCGCGCCATCAGCCTCTATCGTGGCCGCCTCTATGGATGTTTGGCGATCCGCCATGTTCCGCTCGCAAAAACCGTTCTTTTGAATTGCCGGCAATGCCGGGATAGTGCGCTCCGCTTACCCATTCACCAACAGGAAATCAACCGCAATACAACAACCTAATCTAATGTCAGCGGCCCGCAAGGGGCCAAATTCGCCAACCTGAAATACCCACCACAGGACCCAAGCCAATCAACGACATCGATTAACTGGTTTCAGCAACGCAGAAGCGTGCCAATGGGGAGCGCAGGCCGAGTCTAGGGTAATGTTTTCTTTGATTTTGTATCCCGCTTGCACTACCACTTCCCCTTTCCAATTCAGCGCTGTCGGGAACCAATGGCCGAGTCACGCAAGGGGGATCCCTCCCTCACTTCTCTTCGCGACCAGATCGACGGGATCGACGATACGATCCATGATCTTCTGATGCGCCGCATTGAGCTCGCGCGCCACATCGGCCAGGAGAAAAGCCAAGCTCAGGGCACGGCCTTTCGCCCGGCCCGCGAGGCGCAGATCATGCGCCGCCTGGCGGCGCGCCACAGCGGTCCGTTCCCGTTTCCCGTGGCGATTCGAATTTGGCGCGAAATCATCGCCGCGTCGCTTTCGGTGGAAGGAAGATTCGTCGTTTCGGTCTATGTGCCGGAGCCGCTCGAAGCCGGGCTCGCCTATCTTGCTTTAGCGCGCGCTTATTTCGGCTCCGGGACGCCACTTTTACAGGCCCAGACCGAAGCCGGCGTATTGCGCGCCGTGCGCGACGGCAAAGCAGCGGTCGGCGTGCTGCCGATTGCATCGGACACCCATACAGCGCGCGCCTCGGCCGAGCCCTGGTGGTATACGCTAACCGCCGGCGGCAGCTCACGGCCGCGCGTGGTCGCCAATCTGCCATGGCTGACAAGCGCCGATACCGGCAGTGACGATGCCCGCGCCATGGCAGTCGCGCGGATAGTCGCGGAAGCTTCAGGCGATGATATATCGCTGATCGCCTTTGAATCGACGGAGAACATCAGCCGCGACCGTATTCGCAAAGAAGCCGAATTTGCCGGGTTGTTGCTCGATTGGGCCGCGACCTGGACCGACGGCGAACAATCCGCCCGATGGCAGCTGGCACAGATCGAAGGATTCGTTGCGGAGCGTGACCCACGCCTCGCCAACCTCGTCAATGCGCTCGGCGGCGAACTTACGCGCTTCGTAAATCTGGGGTGCTATGCGCGGCCGGGAAACGGGACGGCGCCTTAACCGTACTTGAAACGATTATTATGAGCACACGAACCTCTCATCTGACGCCACGGCCAGGGATAATGGATATCTCGCCCTATGTCGGTGGGCGCGCGGCAATCGACGGCCATCAGAATGTTATTCGCCTGGCCTCGAACGAATCGGCGCTCGGACCGAGTCCGCGTGCCGTTGCAGCTTATGAAGGCGAGAGCAGCGCCTTGCACCGCTATCCCGACGGTGGCGCCAGCGATCTCCGCGCCGCTCTCGGCGACCTTCATCAGATTGACAGCGCGCGGATTGTCTGCGGCACGGGCTCCGATGAGCTCTTGCAACTGCTGACCAAATCCTATGCCGGTCCCGGCGATGAAGTGCTTTACAGCCGCCATGGCTTTCTCGTTTACGCGCTCGCCGCGCACGCCGCCGGCGCCACGCCGGTGTCGGCGCCAGAGACGGACTGCCGCGCCAACGTCGATTCATTGCTCGCCCATGTCAGCGACAAGACGCGGATTCTGTTCCTGGCCAATCCCAACAATCCGACCGGCAGCTATCTCACAAAAACGGAGCTGCGCCGCCTGTGGAGCGCATTGCCGGAAAATATTCTGCTCGTCATTGATGCGGCCTACGCCGAATTCGTCATGGCCGAAGATTATGAAGCCGGCATTGAGCTCGTCCAGGCCGGCAAGAATGTAGTGATGATCCGGACATTCTCAAAAATCTACGGTCTCGCGGCGCTCCGCCTCGGCTGGTGCTACGGCTCTGAAGCGGTGATCGATGTGCTCAACCGGGTGCGCGGCCCGTTCAATAACACTGGCCCGGCGCTCGCCGCCGGCCTGGCCGCGGTCGAGGACCAGGACCATATCCAGAAGGCGCGCCGCCATAACGACAAATGGCTCGGTCGCCTCAGCGAAGAGCTGCCCAAAATAGGCATTGAAGTGCTGCCCAGTGTCTGCAACTTTCTTTTGCTGCGCTTTGCCGCAAGCGGCGCGCATGATTCAAAAGCGGCGGATGGGTTTCTAACCGAGTGCGGCATCCTCGCGCGTAACGTCGACAATTATCACCTGCCCGATTGCCTACGCGTCAGCATTGGCCTCGACCCAGAAATGGACGCGTTACTCTCGGCCCTTAAAGAATTTATGGCTTAAGAAAATGTCAGCTGAAATCATGTTTGAGCGCATCGCGCTGATCGGCATCGGCCTGATCAATTCTTCCATCGCACGTTTCGTCCGGCGTGACGGCTTGGCACGCGAGATCATCATCTATTCGCGCCGCCAATCCACCTTGGACAAGGCGATGGAACTTGGCTTGGCGGAGCGCGCGGAATCCGACCCCGCCGCCGCTGTCGAAGGCGCCGATCTGATCATTCTCGGCGCACCGGTCGGCGCCAACGCGGCGCTGACTAAAGCCATGGCGCCGGGCCTAAAGCCAGGCGCCATCGTCAGCGATGTGGGCTCGGTGAAAAGTGCTGTAATCCGGGATGTCGCGCCGCATTTGCCGGCAGGCGTTCATCTGGTGCCGGCCCATCCGGTGGCGGGCACCGAACATTCCGGCCCCGAGGCCGGCTTTGCCGAGCTTTTTCAAGACCATTGGTGCATCCTCACGCCTCCGGAAGGGTGCGATCCGGCGGCGATCGAGAAGGTTGCGGAATTTTGGCGCCGCGCCGGCTCAAACGTCGATATCATGGACAGCGAACATCATGACAAGGTGCTCGCCATCACCTCGCACCTGCCGCAGCTTATCGCCTACAATATTGTCGGCACCGTGCTCGACATCGAGACCGTCACCAAGCGCGAAGTGGTGAAATATGCCGCCGGCGGCTTTCGCGATTTCACCCGCATTGCCGCGTCGGACCCGGAAATGTGGCGCGATGTGTTTCTCAACAACCGCGAGGCCGTGCTCGAGATGCTCGGCCGTTTTACCGAGGATTTGGCCGTCTTGCAGCGTGCCATCCGGTGGGGCGATGACAAGGCGCTGGAAGAACTGTTCACGCGCACCCGCGCCATTCGCCGCGACCTGATTGAGGCCAAACAGGTATAGCGCGCTGCTACGGCATTAGAGCAATTCACGCTCGCATGCGCTCCCGCGAGATGCTCTAACTCTTTGGTATTGAAGCAAATCACCGTCGCAGGCGATTCCACCTGCTCGGGATTTGCTCTAGTGGAACCGAATCGGAGATACGGATCCGACCGAAACGGGGCCGACAAACACGCCGCCATTCTGGGCCGTGATCGGGACCGAACGGAGCACCGGCGGGCCACCATCTTCCGGCTTGTCGGCCAGCATGTTGAACGCCACCTTGGCCAGGAAGGCATCGCCGAGCGGTATCATGTTGCTCATGATCAGCGCATCGATGATATCGCCATAACCGATGATATCCGCCGTCAAGGCACCGATTGGGCGCATCTCGCCATCAAGCGCGATGGTACCGGTTGATTCGATACCGAGCGGTCCCCAGCGAACGCGAAAGGAATTGAGCTCCAGGGTGCCGCCTTGGTCACGCCAGGCGCGTAGCGCCGCATCCGCATCACCCGCCGGCAAGGTGCCGAACAGGCTGATATCAAAATTGAGATACTCGATATTTTCGCCCAGTTCTTCGCCATAGCCGGGCGGCAAGATGACGCCCTCCAGATCGAGAGCGGCGGAGGCGAATTCGGCTGCGGTTGATGCCGTTTCCGATTGGTCGGAATCCGGTGCGCGCTCGGCCCGGGCCCGCATGCGCATAACGCGTGCGGGGTCCTTGCCCCACGGGCCGGTAAAATTGACACGCTTAAAGTCGAGCAACAGCTTTTCGATCCGGTGCTCGTCATCAAGCTGGAGCCGGGCACTGCCGTCTTCGATATGGCCTTCAAAATCGTGCCATGTGGCGCCATCGAAATAGCGAACATTATTCTCGCCGTTTATTTTGAAGTCGAATTTATCGAACCGCCAGGGGCGAAATCTGGCCGTCAAAGCCTCGCCGCGCCACGCCCAGCCATCGACCGAATTATCGACCGAGGGGCGCTCAAGCGATACCTCGAAGTGGAGCGGATAGCCGCTGACTTGCGGCGCCCCTGACTGAACGATTATCCCGCGCGCCTGTTGTTCCGCCGCCCACCCGGCAATGCGATCCTCAATTTCATCTGCCGCGACAAACCAATAGGCGGTATAGGCAATTACGGCGATCGCAACGCCGCCGGCGGTACTGGCGGCAAGCGGCATGATTCTCATGCGGCCATCTCTTCGCTTGCTCCGCCCTCTGCCAGCGCTAAACTTCCCCATCGCAGACAAGTAAGATCCCGATGTCCCGCACCGACACCGACAACATATGGGTGTTCGCTTACGGCTCCCTCATGTGGCGGCCTGATTTCGATTTTGTCGAATCGGAGCCGGCCCTGCTGCGCGGATATCACCGCGCCTTTTGCATTTACTCCCATATTTATCGGGGAACACCGGACAATCCCGGCCTGGTGCTTGGGCTCGATGCGGGCGGCTCGTGCTCGGGCCGCGCGTTCCGCCTTTCGGCGGCGACAGCGCCTGTCATATTGGCGGCGATCGAGGCGCGCGAGATGATTTATCAGGTTTACCGTGGGCGGCGCCTGCCGGTCACCCTGATGAAACGCGATGGAAAGCCCCAAATTTTGGCGCAAACTTACGTCGCCGATCGCGCCGGACCGCAATATACCGGCAAATTGACGCGCGCGCGCATGATTGAACTGATCCGCCAAGGCGAAGGAATGGCGGGCAGCGCGCGGGACTATTTGGCGAATACTGTCCATCATCTCAATCAACTCGGCTTGCCGGACTCAGGCCTTCAGGCGCTGTTGCAGGACGTCAACGCCGAAGCTTAGAAATTCACGCACATGTGGAAAACCCGCAGGATGTGCACACATCGCAGCCTTCCTGTTGAATAACGCCATATTGGCTGCAACGCGGACAGTTCTTCAAATTCTCGCTGGCAGGCGACTGGGACTGCGCTTCATCCCCAATTCGTCGCGCCGCGATGGGCGGTGCCGCAACGGGCAGAGCTGCGGGGGCGCTGAAACCGATGACGTTGAGATGATGCTCGATGACCTCGCCGATCGCCGCCAAGATGGACGGCACATAACGCCCCTCCATCCACTGGCCGCCGCGCGGATCGAACACGGCCTTTAATTCCTCGACCACAAACGAGATATCGCCGCCGCGCCGGAAGACGGCGCTGATCATGCGCGTCAGGGCGACGGTCCAGGCGTAATGCTCGGTATTCTTGGAATTGATGAAAATCTCGAACGGCAGCCGCCGGCCATCGCGCAGCATGTCGTTGATGGTGATGTAGATCGCATGGTCGTTCTCGGGCCAGCGAATTTTGTAAGTATTGCCCTGCAATGATTCGGGGCGCTCGAGCGGCTGGGTCATATAGACCACGCCGCCCGCCTCATAAGCATCTCGTGGTTTGGCAACCGGCTGCTTGAGGGGTAATTCTTCCTGTACCTCAGCGGCTTCATTCTGTTGCGCTGCGGTGTCGTCGGCCTCCAAGACCGCGCCGGTTACTGCGTTGGGCCGATAGGTGGTGCAGCCCTTGCAGCCGAGCTCGAACGCCTGGGTGTAAATATCGCGGAAATCCTCGAAGTCGATCTCTTCCGGGCAATTGATCGTCTTGGAAATCGAGCTGTCGATATATTTTTGCGCCAACGCCTGCACCACCAGATGATCGGAGGGGCGCAATTGCTGCGCGTCGACAAAATAGTCCGGCAACGGCGTGTGCTCGCCCTTGAGCTCGCGAAACAGGCGATAGGCATAATCTGAAACCGTCTCGGATTTGCGGCTGCCGTCGGGCATGAGAACGTTGCGGCGATAGGAATAGCTGAACACCGGCTCGATGCCGGAGGAG
>JAPYQV010000363.1 GCA_029937205.1 Alphaproteobacteria bacterium | reverse complement strand
TATCGGCACCGACCGCCGTCTGGATTTTAGTGTGATCGGGCCGGCGGCGAATGAAGTGGTGCGCTTGGGAGGATTATGCAAAGTGCTGAAGTCGCCGGTTATTGTCTCTTCCAGTTTTAAAGAGAGCTATCCGGGAGAACTCATCGCGTTGGGCAACCACCCGGCAGCTGGCGTGGACGGAGGGCTTGATGCGTTCACGCTACCGGAATTTACCCCGCCGGCGGAGAAGGCGCCTTAAATTCCCGGTCATGCCGAAGCGCCGGGATCGAGGCCCGCGCTTTCGCCACATCGGTCAAATCGATCTCGGCGCTGACGAAACCGACCCCTTCGCCAGCGTCTGCGAGCACTGTGCCCCAGGGATCGATTATCAGCGAATGGCCATAGGTTGTCCGTCCGCCCGAATGGCTGCCCCACATGCAGGGCGACAACACGAAGGCCGCGCTCTCGATGGCGCGGGCGCGGTTGAGCACATGCCAGACAATTTCACCGGTGACCTTGGTGAAGGCGGCCGGGATGGAAATAATCTCGGCGCCGCCATGGGCCAGGGCGCGGTACAATTGCGGGAAGCGCAAATCATAACAAACCGTCATGCCAAGCCCGCCCCACGGCGTTTGGGCGACAATCGCCTTGTCACCAGGGCGGAAGGCTTCCGATTCCCGGTAGACCTCGCCATTCGGCAGATCCACATCATACATATGAATTTTATCGTAGCGCGCGGCGATCACGCCTTGGTCATTGATCAGCGTCGCGCAGTTCGCGACACGGCCGTCGCTCGCCACGGCGCCGACCGAGCCGGCGATGATCCAGGCGCCGGTTTCGCGCGCGATCTCACCAAACGCCAAGATCGCCGGATGATTTTCCACCGCCGTCGCCTGGGCCTGAACCTGTTCGGTCCGGTGATCCATCAGCACGACATTTTCCGGCAGCGCAATGAGCTTGGCGCCCTCGCTCTCCGCTTCGCGCACCAGCTCGCAGGCGACACGCAAATTCTCCGTCATATCCTGCCCGCTACTCGGCTGAATACAGGCGACCTTGAGCACGCTGTCGCTCATGCCAAACCTAACATTTCATCAAGCTCCCCGGCCCGCTCAAACGCGACCAGTTCGTCCGAACCGCCAATCGGCTCGCCGTCGATAAATATTTGCGGCACCGTATATCCACCGGAGCGCGCCTCCATTTCACGACGCAATTCGGGATTTTCCATGACGCCAATGTCGGTAAAGGGCACACCCTTTTTTTCCAGCAATCGTCTGGCCCGGACGCAGTAAGGGCAAAACGGTGTCGTATAGACGATCACTTCAGGCACGCCGGCTCCTCGCGGATAGAAATTATGAACACATCATGTAGAACGATCCAGGGTTCGCGCAAGGGTCAATACATCCACCGACTTTGCGCCGCCGCTCTTGAGGGCGTGCACGCAGGCGTCCACCGTGGCACCCGTGGTTATGACATCATCGACGAGCAACACCGACTTGCCATCAACGATGCTTGTGTGGCGTTTGCGCAGGCGAAAGGCGCCGCGGACATTCTTGCGCCGCTCGGAAGCGCTGAGGCGCGCCTGGGACTTCGTCGCCCGCGCCCGAACCAACAAGTCCGGCATCCAGGCGGCGGTACAATCCCGGCTCAGCATCGCGCCGAGGAGCGCCGACTGATTGAAGCGCCGGGCGATAAGCCGCCAGCGGTAAAGCGGCACCGGTGCGATCAGGTCTGCATCCTGGAGCAGTTCCTGCCCGGCGCGCGCCATCCATTCGCCAAGCGCCGGCGCGATCCACGTCCGGTCGGCCATTTTTAACGCCAACACGAGATCGCGCCCGACATTCTTATAGAGCACGGCCGCCCGTGCGCGACGATAGGTCGGCGGTGCTCGCAGGCAAGCCGCACAAAGCGCTTGCGTATCCGCTTCGACCTCGAACGGCGTGCCGCAACAGGCGCAGAACGGCGGTGAAATAAAAGCGACCTCGCTCCAGCAATCGGCGCACAGGCGCCCGGGGGTATCCACAGCCACATCACAGGCGCCGCAATGGGCCGGAAGAACGACATTCATACTGCCGCGAAATACCGCGCGCCAAGTGCGGCGCAATGCTGAAATGCCGGTCATTCACCAATCAAGCGCTGTGCGGCATAGCGGGTCAACTGTCACATCCGTAGCCCCGGCACTTTGCCCGGCGCCTTCCCGCGTGCCATATAAGAATTCATGGCAGGATCAACATCAAACAGCACACAAGAGGAATTGGGTCCATTCGACCGCGTTCAACTGGGCCGGCGGCGTGACCGTGCTGCGCCGAGTTTTGCCGATCATTCGTTTCTGCTCGACGAAGTGTCGCTGCGCCTCGCCGAGCGCCTCGACGATATCAAGCGCAGCTTTCCGCTGACCGTTGATTTGGGCTGCCACGACGGCCGCTTGGCCGGCCATTTATCGAGCCGGAGCGGCATCGAGCAGTTGGTTCAATGCGATATATCCCAAGCCATGATCGCCCAGGCCAAGGGCGCGTACCGCGTGGTGGCGGATGAGGAATGGCTGCCGTTCGCGGCCGGGCGGCTCGACCTGGTTATCTCAGCGCTCAGTCTGCATTGGGTCAATGATCTGCCCGGCGCGCTGATTCAAATCCGCCGTGCGCTGCGTCCCGACGGGTTGTTCCTTGCTGCCATTCCGGGCGGCGACAGTTTGACCGAATTGCGCCAGGCGCTGGTGCAGGCGGAAAGCGAGTTGGAAGGCGGTATCAGCCCGCGCATTGCACCGTTCAGCGATATCCGCGATCTCGGCGCTCTCCTGCAGCGCGCCGGCTTCGCCCTGCCGGTGATCGACAGCGACACCATCACCGTGACCTATCCCGACGCACTGGCCCTGATGCGCGACCTCCGGGGCATGGGCGAGAGCAATATTCTGCGCGATCGCCAGCGCCATTTTACCCGGCGCTCGACTTTAATGGCTGCGGCTGAGCGCTACCGCGAGATGTTCGGCGATGAAAACGGGCGCATCCCGGCGACCTTCCAAATTCTCTATCTCGCCGGCTGGAGCCCGCACGAAAGCCAGCAACAGGCGCTCAAGCCCGGCTCGGGAGAATATAGCCTGGCCGATGCGCTCGCCGGCGAGACGGCGCCCGAGGGAAGTTAGGCAGTGGGAAGTTAGGCAGTGGGAACCATGCTCGGATAGCGAAAAATGCAGGCGATCCCGAGCGCCATAGTGAGGGCGACAGCCGCCGGCAGCAGCCAGCCATCGGCGACAAAGAAGATGATGAACAGCAGGCTGACCGACATGCAGGTCACGGCCAAAATCTTTGCCTTGGCCGGAATGACACGGTGGCGCCGCCACGCCTGAAGCGTCGGTCCGAACAGGCGGTGATTTAACAGCCAGCGCTCAAAACGCGGAGAGCCGCGTGAAAAGGCCCAGAGGGCAATCAGGAAAAATACCGTGGAAGGCAGGACTGGCAGCACAAAGCCAATCGCGCCGGTGGCGGCCGCCACCCAGCCGACAGCCAGATATATATCCAACGCGACGAAGACTGGCGCTCGACGCTGCCCTGAAACATGTCCTCACGAACGACCATCTACAAAGGATGGTCGAATCCTTTTAACGCTAGGTTAATATGGTTAAAATCCATATGGACTTGAAGGCGTCTGACAAAGAGTAAATAAAACATGGCTGACACAAACGAAATGGAATGTTGCGGGCCGGGCTATGCCTCACCGGAAGCGGCGATGAAGGGGCCACGCGAGAAAGTGCTCTACAC
>JAPYQV010000362.1 GCA_029937205.1 Alphaproteobacteria bacterium | reverse complement strand
AAGCAATACCATATGGAAATTGCCCGCCTGCACGATTTCAAGCGTGGCAGCGGCCTGCCGGTCAAAGTGCCGGTGATCGATATGGTGGAAATCGGCTCGGGCGGCGGTAGTTTGGCCGAGGTCGATGAGCGCGGTCTTATTCGCATCGGGCCGAGAAGTGCCGGCGCTGATCCGGGGCCGGCCTGCTACGGCAAGGGCGGCACGGCGGCGGCATTGACCGATGCCAATCTGGTGCTCGGCTATCTCGACGCGGATTTCTTTCTCGGCGGCGATATGAAGCTCGACAGTGCGGCGGCGCAGAGCGCCATCGAAACCAGCGTTGCCAAGCCGCTCGGCGTCACGGTCGAGCGCGCCGCCTGGGGCATGTTTGAGATTATCAATGAGGATGTGGCGCGTGCCTTCCGCATTCATGCCTCCGAGCGTGGCTTCGATTATCGCGGCGCTTCCATGGTGGCGTTCGGCGGCTCCGGCCCGGTGCATGCCATGGCGGTGGCGCGCAAACTCAAGATTCCCCGCGTCATCTTTCCCGCTGGTGCTGGCGTGATGTCGGCTTTCGGCCTGTTGGTCAGCCCGCTCGCTTTCGAGCTGTCGCGCTCCGAGCCCTCAGCCATCGCCGCGTTGAGCAGCGAACGCTTTGCCGCCGGCTTTCGGGCGATGGAAGAAGAGGCATCTGCATTGCTGCGCGAAGCCGGGGTTGAGGCGGTCGATATACGCCTGCGCCGCCGCCTCGATATGCGTTATCAGGGCCAGGGCTACGAGATAGAAGTTGCCCTGCCGGATGGTGACCTGCTGGCGAATGTATTTGCCGGCTTGCCCGAGCTGTTTCGGCGAGCCTATGCCGCGACGTTTTCCTCCAGCATGCTGGACGAACCATTGGAAATAGTTACCTGGAAGGTCGAAGCGCTGGGGCCGGTGGCGGTCCTTTCCGACGGCTTCCGCCTGGAGGGCGCTGGCGATACCGGCAATGCATTGAAAGGCAGCCGCCAGGCGTATTTTGCCGACGCTTATCTTGACTGTCCGGTTTACGAGCGCGCGCTTCTTGCGCCGGACATGGAGGTAACCGGGCCAGCGCTGATCGAAGAGCGCGAATCAACTTGCGTCATCGGCTCCGGCGATGTGGTGCGGGTCGATGCCCGGCGCAACCTTATCGCCGAATTGGGAGCGCAATAATGGACGCCATCAGCCTTGGCATCATGTGGGACCGCCTGATTTCGATCACCGATGAGATCGTCTCCACCCTGGTGCGGACGTCGTTTTCGACGATCGTGCGCGAGGCCTATGATCTGACGGCGGTAGTGACCGATGCCGAAGGTCACTTGCTCGCCCAAGGCCGCTGGAGCGCGCCGCCCTTCATCGGCACCGCACCGCTCACCATGGCCCACACCATGGCCAAGTTTCCGCCTGAATCCCTCAAGCCCGGTGACGTGCTGGCGACCAACGATCCCTGGATCGGTACCGGCCATATGTATGACATCACGGTGATGCGTCCGGTCTTTCGCGGCGACAACCTGGTCGGCTACACCATGAGCATCACCCATTTGCCCGATATCGGCGGCACCGGTTTTGGCACCATGGCAACGGAAATTTATCACGAAGGGCTGCGCCTGCCGCTCTGTAAACTGGTTCGCGAAGGTGAGGTCGATCAATTCTTGCTCGATCTGATCGCCGTCAATGTGCGCGTGCCGGAACAGGTGATCGGCGACGTGATGGCGAATGTCGCCTGCAACGAAGTGGGCGGGCGGCAAGTGCTCGAATTCATGGACGAGTATGGTCTCGACGATCTCAGCGAGCTCTCGGCCGCAATTCGCGATCAATCGGAGCGCATGACGCGCGAGGCCATCATCAATATCAAGGACGGCACCTACCGCAACAGCATCCGCATCGAAGGCATCGTTGATCCGATCACCCTGGCCTGCCGTGTCGACGTCGAAGGCGACAGCGTGCGCATTGATATGACAGGCACCGATGCGTCCGTGCGCCGCGGTATCAACGTGCCTTATTGTTACACCAACGCCATGTCGCTTTATTCGATGAAGTGCCTGACCGTGCCGTCGTTGCCCAACAATGAGGGCTCGACCAAGCCGATCCATGTCAGCGCGCCGAAGGGCTGCATCCTGAATGCCCAGCCGCCGTCGCCGACCGGCGGACGGCATATTATCGGCCATTTCGTCTCGCCGCTGATCTTCGGTGCCCTCGCCGAGGCCGCGCCCGAGAGCGTGCAGGCGGATACCGGTATGATCGATCTGATGAATTTCGTCGGCACGCACAAAAATGGACGCGGTGTCTCGACAATCTATTTCGCCGCCGGTGGGTTCGGCGCGCTGGCCGATAATGACGGCCCGCCGACGCTGCCCGGCCCGTCCAACATGGCCGTGGTGCCGACCGAAGTGTGGGAGAGCGTGACCAGCACTTTGATCGAAAAACGCGCCCTCGTGCCGGATTCAGGCGGTGCCGGAAAAGCGCGTGGCGGGCTCGGCCAGGAGATCGTTATCCGCAACGATAGCGGCCACCCGATGACCATATTCTCCATGGCCAACCGCAGCGAGTTTCCGCCGCTTGGCCTGTTGGGTGGTAACAACGGCCCATTGCGCGAGCACCGGGTCAACGGCGAAACGGTGCACCCCAAGGGCCAGCAGGTATTGGCGCCGGGCGACCGGGTGACATTGCGTCAGCCGGGCGGCGGCGGTTTCGGTCCGGCCAGCGAGCGGCCGCGCGAGAAGGTTCTGGCCGATATCAGGAACGGTTTCGTTACCTCGGAAGGTGCGAAGCGCGACTACGGTGTGACGGCGGTGTGACGGCGCAGGAAAGGGATTCGGTCAACGGTCCCCTTGCCTGAATGCGCGCGTCCCGTGCCCGGCGCCCCGGTAAAGCACCGACGCTTGAACTTCGACCTTGCGCCGCCAGGCGTCCAGCGCAGCCGGGCTCATTTCGCTTTCGGGCCGGGGATCCACATCGAAATTATGATGCGCGTCTTGTCCGCGCACCAGCATGGCGGATTCCCTCGGTTCGTGCTGATAGGCATGGGTCGGAATCATTTCAATAATGAAAATGATACGTGTGTCGTCCGATAAATTGGGCCCGGACGCGTGACAGATGGCGTTGTTGAACAGCGCCGCTTCGCCGGCTCTGAGCGGCAATTCCACGGCATCCATGGCGTCCAGGTCGGCATCAATGATTTGCTCACGGCTCAACATATTGGCGGTGCCGAAATTCTCTTTGTGCGGCAACGTGTCCCATTTGTGCGATCCCGGAATGACGCGCACGCCGCCGCTCTCGGTTGACGCGTCCGAGAGGGCGAGGGCGGCGATGACGACGATGGGTTTGATATCGCTATAGGCGGTATCCTGGTGCCAGCCGGCGAAGGTCTTTGCGTCGGGCTGTTTCAGGCGCAGCGTGACCCCCCAACACAGGATATCCGGTCCGATCAAATCCGCCATGGCATCGAGCAGGTTGGGCAGGCGGATGAATTCGTCGACCCACGGGCAGAGCAACGAGGCGCCCTGGTCAAGCTTGTTCACGTCGTCCGGATAGCGCGCCGTGAAACGTTCGAGGCAGCCGCGGTAATGGAGCGCCTGCGCCGCGCTCATGACACGAAGCGGCGCATGGTAGCCGTTTTCGTGGAAGGCCGCGATTTCGTCAGCCGTCAGCGCCTGGGGCATGGATTGCTCTTTCCCGAATAACCAAGAACGCTAACAGGTTTCGAGATTGCGCGCCATTACGGCGCCCTATACCGTCTTGCTCAATATGGCCG
>JAPYQV010000361.1 GCA_029937205.1 Alphaproteobacteria bacterium | reverse complement strand
GGCCGATCAACACGCTTGGTATTTTCGAAGTGCGCGTGGCAATTCACCCTGAGGTGATCGTTACCGTGCGGGCAAATGTGGCGCGCTCGGATGAGGAAGCCGAGATTCAAGCCAAGGGCGGCTCAATTTTACCGGCCCATGAACAGGAAGCGCTCGACGAACAGGCCGACGCGCAAGCCGATGCTGAGGCCGCGGCAAAAGCAGCGGAAGCTGTGTTCGAGGCCCCCGAAAAAGAATTACAAAGCATGGCCGATTCTGATGAGGTCGAGGCCGAAGCCAGCGCAAGCGCCGCGCCGGCTGTAGCCACCGAAGACACTGCAACTGAGGCTGACGACACGACCGCCGAAGAGGCGGACAAAGCGGACGGCTAAACTCTGCTGCCTGGAGCGACGCCATGCTATGCGGGGTTCTCTTCAAATACTTAATGAGTTGGGGCACGCTGCGCATCATTGATGCGCGCGGCAAGCGCCACGAATTCTCCGGCACGCCCGGGCCCGAAGTCACCATCCGCCTGCATGACAAGGCACTCCACTACAAACTCTTCTGGAATCCGCGATTGGCCGTGGGTGAAAGCTATATGGACGGCACGCTCACCATGGAGAATGGCGGCCGGATCATCGATCTTATTGATTTGGTCGGTGCCAATCTCAACATGATGGAAGCCAACCAGGTCATTAAGTTTCGCAACTGGCTGACACCGCTGGTGCGCCCGTTGCAACAGCATAATCCGATCAGCAGATCGCGCAAAAATGTCGCCCACCATTACGACCTCTCCGATGGACTGTTCGACCTCTTTCTCGACAGCGACCGGCAATATTCATGCGCCTATTTCGAGACCCCGAATGACAGTCTTGAGCAGGCGCAATTGGCCAAGAAGCACCATTTAGCGGCCAAGCTGGTGCTCGACCGGCCCGGCCTCAAGATGCTCGATATCGGTTCCGGCTGGGGCGGGCTCGGCATTTACATTCACCAGAAGACAGGGGCCGATGTGACCGGTCTCACCCTATCCACCGAACAGCAGGCCTATGCGACGGAGCGGGTAAGTAAGCTCGGTATTTCAGATCAAGTGCGCTTCAATTTACGCGATTACCGTCTGGAGGAAGGCACCTATGATCGCATCGTCTCGGTTGGCATGTTCGAGCATGTCGGCGTCAGTTATTACGTCGAATTTTTCAACAAACTGAAAGCGTTGCTGACCGAAGATGGCATCGCGGTCGTCCATACCATTGCGCGCTGGGACGGCCCCAGTGTCACCAATCCGTGGCTGCGCAAATACATTTTCCCCGGTGGCTATACGCCCTCCATGTCGGAGATATTCGCCGCCCTCGAGCGCACCGGCCTAAAAGTTCTCGATGTGGAATTCCTGCGCCTCCATTACGCCGAAACCCTGAAACACTGGTCGATCAATTTTCGTGCTAATCGGGATAAGGTAAAAGCGCTCTACGACGAGCGCTTCTGCCGCATGTGGGAATTCTACCTGGCCGGCGCGGAAACCGCCTTTCGCCGCCAAGACCATATGGTCGCTCAATTTCAAATCGCCCGCGACCAAGAGGCGGCGCCGCTGACGCGCGATTATATGGTCGAATGGAAACGTGCCAACCCGCTCTGATTTCTGACCACAAAACTTATCCCCATAATTACCACAATCCTATCCTTGTAATTTTACGCGCCGCGCCAAAGCTGCAGTAACACATCGGCACCGCTTTGATGTATAAGCAAGCCATGGCAACGAACACGGCGATAACCCCCCTGCAGGAAGAAGACGGACAGCTTCCGACCTATCGCACGCTGCCGCACAATCTTGAGGCCGAGCAGGCCCTCCTCGGCGCCATCCTGATCAACAATGAAGCGATCAATAATGTCGCCGCGTTTCTTGAGCCGGTGCATTTCTATTTGCCGGTGCATGGCCGCATATTTGAAGCCGTCCTCAAAATGATCGAGCGCGGGCAAATCGCCAGCCCGGTCACGCTTAAACATTATTTCGACAATGACGATTCGCTGTCCGATGTGGGCGGCGCGCAATATCTCGCCCGCCTGGCCGGCTCCGCGGTCACCATTATTAATGCCGAACATTACGGCCGCGCCATTTTCGATTTGGCGCTGCGGCGCGATCTCATCAGCATCGGCGAGGATATGGTCAACGAGGCCTATGACGCCTCGCTCGACGAAGGCGCCACAACACAGATCGAAAACGCCGAGCAGAAGCTCTTTAATCTGGCCGAGGACGGCGGCGCGGATGGCGGATTCCAACCGTTCGATGCGCCGCTCGGAACTGCCATCGAGATGATCACCCAGGCCTGTAAGCGCGACGGCAATCTCTCCGGTTCGTCCACCGGCTTTGCCGATATGGACAAGCTGTTGGGCGGCCTGCATCAATCCGACCTCATCATTCTCGCCGGACGCCCTGGCATGGGCAAAACCGCGCTGGCCACCAATATTGCCTTTAATGCCGCACGAGTTTTTCGGCAAGAGAAAGACGAATACGGCAATATTACGGTCGAACATGGCGCCCAGGTCGGCTTTTTCTCGCTCGAAATGTCGGCCGAGCAATTGGCCACGCGAATTTTGGCGGAGCGCTCCGAAATATCCTCGGAAAAACTGCGCCGCGGCGAGTTGAGCGACGCGGATTTCAGCAAAGTTGTGCGCGCCAGCCAGGAAATCGAGAGCATGCCGCTCTATATCGACGATACGCCGGCGCTCACCGTGGCCGGCTTGCGGGCACGCGCGCGCCGCCTCAAACGCCAGCATGGTCTGTCCTTGATCATCGTCGATTATCTCCAACTCATGCGCCCGTCGAGCAGCGCGCGCCTCAACAACCGGGTGCAGGAAGTCTCCGAGATCACCCAGGGGCTGAAGGCCTTGGCCAAGGAATTGAACCTGCCGGTGATCGCGCTTTCGCAACTCTCGCGCGCCGTCGAGCAACGCGATGACAAGCGGCCGCAATTGTCGGACCTACGCGAGTCGGGATCGATCGAGCAGGATTCCGACGTCGTGATGTTTGTCTATCGGGAACAATATTACCTGGCCCGCAAACAGCCTGAAAACGGCACCGCGGAGCATGCCGACTGGATGGAAAAGATGGAGCGCGTGCATAATCTGGCGGAGATCATCGTCGCCAAACAACGCCATGGTCCGATCGGCAAGATCGAGATGTTGTTCAACGAATATCTCACACGGTTTAGCGATTATGACCGCACGCATAGCCAGATGTCTGACGATGCGCCGTTCTAGTGTGTAACCGCCGCTAGCCTCAAACATGTCGCCCAACGCCTTCGCGGGCGCTCAACTCACCATCGACCTCGACGCCATCAGCGCCAATTGGCGCGCCCTCGGAGCGCGCCTGAAGAACGGCGCCCGGGCCGCCGCGGTGGTCAAGGCCAACGCCTACGGCCTGGGTATAAGCGCCGTCGCGCCGGCGCTCTA
This sequence comes from Alphaproteobacteria bacterium, assembly GCA_029937205.1. Lineage (GTDB taxonomy): Bacteria > Pseudomonadota > Alphaproteobacteria > UBA828 > UBA828 > PTKB01. The sequence continues at coordinate 328 of JAPYQV010000361.1, read as the reverse complement.
TGATACCGGCTGCCGCGCATTCTTCGTGGCTTCGCTCGACGAAGGCATCGCTCTCCGCAGCATTCTGCCTGACGGCCAAATTTATGTCTTTTTCGGCCCTACGCCCAAAGACGCAGCAGAATATTCGCGCCACCGGCTCATTCCGGTGCTTAACGATCTCGGGCAAATCGAAACGTGGCGCGCCCGAAGCCGCGGCGACGGCGGCGAAAAGGCGGTGCTGCAAGTCGATACCGGCATGTCCCGCCTTGGTCTGCCGCCCGACGAGGTGGCGCGCCTGGCGGTCGAGCCGGAGCGCGTGGCGGGCCTGGACATCGTCTATGTTATGAGC
>JAPYQV010000360.1 GCA_029937205.1 Alphaproteobacteria bacterium | reverse complement strand
GAATGTGTCTAGATTTGATTTTTCGACAAGCTGAATTGAGGGGCCGGCGTGGCGGTGTTCGAGTTTTCCCTCCAACAACCTGACGGCCATTTCGATGCCCATTCGTCCTTGCAGGGTCGGAAAATCGGTCGGCGCCGCGAGGATGCGATCGCGTTTGATTCCGCGGTAGACTGCGTGGGTAAAGTAATCTGCGAGAACTTGAATCTGGCCGGTAAGCCCGCGCGCCCGTAACACACTAACGGCGACGCCCGCCGTGACGGCACTGCCGACGAGGTAGTCAACATCTGGCCGTTCTTCGAGAGCTTCCTCGACCAGTACGAGCTGAATCTCCCGTCCAGTATCTCCCCACTTAGTTATGACAATATTGACCGAGCTGTTTTTGAGCGCCCTGCTAAAACCTTCCTCCACAAAGTATGCCCATTGAGATTCTCGTGGGCCCGGAAACCAAGCGACTGTTACGGGTGGTGTGCCGCTGGGATGGAGGCGTGCGAGATATTCTCCGGTCCGCTCTCCCATCTCGATCCAGGAAACTGCTGCCTTCGCGCTGATACCAGGATCTGCGATGTCGTTCACAACGGCGACGACCGGCACTGTCTCGCTGATTTCGAGGACCGCTTCGGTAAGTCCGTCAAAGCTAACGGCGCCCAACGCTAAAACATCCGCATCCTTTGCACATTCGGTGATCTGAGCAATTTGGCGCTCGAGGTTGGGATACCCGCCGGCTTCGACCACGCGTAGCGAAACGCCGAGGCGGCGCGCTTCCTCCACCATGCCGAAATTGACGCTCAGCCAATAAGAATCCTTTAGGTGAGGGTATGAGGCGCAAATCCGCCATTTTTGGGAAGCTTGTTCAAGCGGTCTATAAGAGATCGACTGCTTCGGGCTCTGAAAATTGAAGGGCTCGGACCAAACCTCCAGCGCCCAGTCCGACTCCTGTGCCGAAATTGGAGGGATGCTCGCAGCAGTTATCAGAGCAGCGAAAACCCAGATCCATGTCCATCGACCGCAAAGCATGCGCATGACCGGTACCTTACGCCAGTTTGCCCTTTGCTTCCATTCGGTGTTTTAATTTCCGGATGCGTATACGTTTTGGTATTGCCGGCCGCCTATTCGCAGCATTCGCAGGCGTCGCGGCTCTTTCGATTGTCGCCGGTATCATCGGCTGGGTCGTGCTGGGCAACGTCGATACCGCGCAGAAGACGATTGTTGACCAGGCCATGCCCGTCGTCGTCGAGGGTCGGATAATCGCCGAAACATCTGGACAAATCGTTGCACACGGGCCGCGTTTAGGCCGTGCAACGACTGAGGCCGTCCGGAATTCCGAAGCAGAATTTATTCGCTCCAAGACAGACCAGCTTTCAGCCAGCCTCAGCGCCTTGGCGGAATATGGATTTCCGCGATTGGAGGTTGCCGAACTCAGGGGCGTCGTCTCAGAACTGGCCGCCAATCTCGACCGTCAGGACAAGATTGTCGAGGCACGTATCGAATTGACGGCAGACCTGCTGGTAGCGACCGGCCAGTCACTGAACGCCGCTCGCGAACTCTCAAGTCTTTCAGAAACACTGACTTCCAACGCCGCATCCGGTGCGACGGTGGTGATCTCTAATTTGTATGAACTGGCCGAGGATCCGGACAGGTTGCCGGAGACGTTCGATGCTCTCGATCGACTTGTTGAAGGTGACCTATTTCTGCTTGAACGTATGTTCGAACTGAGAATGCGCGCGTCTGCGCTCGGATTGCTGCTGCACCAGCTGAACCGCGCGAGCGAGCCAAATGACATTAGCTGGATCAGAGAGCGTTACAGTGACAATCTTCGCATCCTTGTCCGCCGAGTGGCGCTGATCGACGACCCGATCCGCCGCAAGCAGGCAGAATCAATTCTCGCCGAATTATCGATTGACAGCTCGCTAGGCACCACCAATCTTTTTGATGTCCGCAGCCGGATGCTGCAATTGGATCAAGATCTGATCGTACTCGCCGATAGCAATCGAACGCTGACGAACTTGATGAACGAGCGCGTTGCTGCCGTTGTCTCGCACTCGCAGAAAATGGCCAAGGATGCATCGGAAGCCGCGGAAAACGCCGTTGAATTCGGTAGTTTGACGCTGCTGCTGCAAATCGCGCTTTTTGTCGGGATTGCCGGCGCGATCGCTTGGTTGTACGTGCATCGGAATGTTGTTCGCCGACTAACTGTCCTGCATCGGGCAATGCAGGGCTTGGCGGCGGGACATTTGAACGTTGTCGTGCCCACCGGCGGGAATGACGAACTCTCCGAAATGGCGGATACAGTGCGCGTGTTTCGTGACCAGGCGATCGTCAAGCAACGTCTCGAGGCGGATCGCGATCGGACCGAGGCTGAACTGAGACGACATAAGGAAGAGCTGGAGCAACTGGTCTCGGAACGAACCGAGCAGTTGACGGAAACCAACGCGCGGCTCATCGACGAGGTCAGAAACCACGATATCGCCAGGACCGATGCCGAGAAAGCCAACCGTGCGAAGTCCGAGTTTCTCGCAACGATGAGCCATGAAATCCGCACCCCGATGAACGGTGTGCTTGGCATGGTGAGGCTCGTTGCCGATGGTCCGCTCAATCGTCGTCAGCAGAAGCAACTCAGAGTGATCCGGTCATCCGGCGAAATTTTGCTTGGCATTCTCAATGATATTCTCGACTACTCAAAAATCGAGTCAGGCGAGATCTCGGCCCAGCACGTCGATTTCGGCTTGCACGAACTGGCGGAAGATGTCGTCGCGCTTATGCAGGGCCGCGCGAGAGAAAAAGGCCTGACGCTCACATTGCGTATAACTGAGGATGTGCCGGTTGTGGTCGTCGGCGATCGCCAAAAGCTTAGCCAAGTCTTACTAAATCTGCTCGGAAACGGGATCAAGTTTACGGATCGGGGCACAATTTCGCTGACGATATTGAAGATAGAAGAGCCAGACGAATTAGCGTTGAGCGTGGAGGATACGGGTCCCGGCATCGTAGAGCACGATATCGAGCACATTTTCGAACCATTCTACCAAGTGACGAAACACCGTCGCCGCGGACAAATTGCCGGCACCGGACTCGGCCTCGCGATTTCCAAGCGTCTCGTCGTGGCAATGGGCGGTCACATCGGCGTCGAGGCAAAGGAAGGAGACGGCAGCCGATTCTGGGTGACACTGCCGCTGCCGGAAGGCGATGCGGCGGCGCTTCGACCGAAAGCAATCAACCTGCCGGATGATATGCCAAGCGTCGGTTCCCTGCGCATCCTCATCGTCGAAGACAACGTCATCAATGCCATGGTAATCAAGGCCTTCATCAGCAATATGGGCCACAAGCCTCATATGGTGACGACCGGTGAGCAGGGATTGCAGCTTTTAGACAATATGGCATTCGATCTGATCCTCATGGATATCAGCTTGCCCGGCATTGACGGGATCGAAACGGCGGCACGCGTGCGCGCACACACCAACCCCATTGTTCGTACGATGCCGGTTATCGCGATGTCGGCCCATGTATTCGAAAACGAAATCACCGAACACTTGGAAGCCGGGATGGATGCGTTCATCGGGAAGCCGATCTCGCCCGAATTTCTCGCCGAAACCATTTCTTGGGTCATAGGCGGACCCCAGGTCGGGTATAATCGAAGTGACAGCGCAGGCGCGGGCGCCGATGAGTTGATCGTGGACCGCAATATCCTCTCACAGGATCGAGCGGCACTTGGCTCGAAGCGCGGCGCTATGATGATCCAAACATTCGGGGATACGGCGCCGATTCAGATTGGCGACATAA
>JAPYQV010000359.1 GCA_029937205.1 Alphaproteobacteria bacterium | reverse complement strand
CGGTATAGGGTGCGAGCAACGACACAATTGCCGGGCCGCGAATAAGGCTGTCTAAGAATACGACGGCCAATGACAGAAGCATCAGATATGCCCACCATCCACTAATTCCCGCTCTGCCGAGAATGCGCCAATAGCACCAAATGGTGACAGCGAGCATGACTAAGTTCAGGAGCCCGTGCATGAGCGGCATGGTGTTTTTCTTAGCGGCCGAATGGATGGTTTGGCCAGCGGCTGAACGCCAGCAGATAAGCCACGATGGGCGGCCCGATAATAGGAATGAAAACCGTGAAAGCCGGCCATTTGGGCAGGCCGGCGCGGGCGCAAATGCGCCACAGTGGGTAGATCACAATGAGAGCGAAGATTAGGGAAGCGACAATCAGGGGCATTGGTGCCTCAATTGAGGACCGCCTGCGGCGCAGCCGCCGGGCGGGATTGTGAAGATTGAGCGGAACGCTTTGCAATGACGCTATCGGAACGCAGTTGGCCGCACGCCGCCAGGATATCGCGCCCGCGCGGCGCCCGTACCGGAGCGGAATAGCCAGCCTTGTTGACGATTACGGCGAATTCGTTGATCGCCTCGGCCGAGGAGCATTCATAGGGCGCACCGGGCCAGGCATTGAAGGGAATCAGATTGATCTTGGCCGGAATGCCAGCGATCAGTTGCACCAGCGCCTTGGCATCGGCCGGCGAATCATTGATGCCTTTCAGCATGACATACTCGAACGTGATACGCCGTGCGTTCGAGGCGCGCGGATAACGCCGGCACGCTTCGAGCAATTGCGCCAAGGGGTATTTGCGATTGATCGGCATTATTTCGCTGCGCAAATCATCATCGACCGCGTGCAACGAGATTGCCAAATTCACACCGAGCTCGGCGCCACAGCGCTCAATCAAGGGCGCAACACCTGCTGTAGACAAGGTGATGCGGCGGCGCGAGATGGAGATGCCTTCGGGATCCATGGCGATGCGGATCGCCTTGGCCACATTTTCATAGTTAAACAGCGGCTCGCCCATACCCATCATGACGATATTGGAGATCATTCTGCCGCCCGCGGGCGACGGCCACTCGCCGTAGCTGTCGCGCGCCACGAAGAATTGCGAGATGATCTCGCGCGCGCCCAAATTGCGCACCAGACGCTGCGTACCGGTGTGGCAGAAACGGCAGGTCAAGGTGCAACCGACCTGCGATGACATGCAGAGCGCGCCGCGATCTTCTTCCGGGATAAAAACGCTCTCCGCCTCCTGGCCGTCTTCGAAGCGCAAAAGCCACTTGCGCGTGCCGTCCTCGGAGCGCTGCTCACGCGCCACTTCCGGGCGCGCAAGGGTGAATTTTTCCGCCAGCGCTTCGCGCAGCGGGCCGTTCAGGGTCGTCATCTGGGCAAAATCGGAAGCGCCGTGATGGTAAATCCAATGCCACAGCTGCTTGGCGCGCAGTTTAGCGCCCTTCTCGGGCTCGCCAATTTCTACCAGCGCGGCCGCCAATTCGGCCCGATCCAGGCCGATCAGGCTGGTCAGGCCGGGTGCCGCTCTGAGATTTGTCTGGTTCATAGGCTTGATATACGTGCGCTCACCGGCAATTGCCAGAGCCGCAATATGCGTCGTTGGGGAGCTGGACCTTAGGGGCAGGCCTTGACGATGGCTTTATGGGTCTTGCTGAATCCCTTCAGCGAGTAACTATCGAGCGAATAGGTGCCCTTCCGCGAGGTGCCGCGCACCGTCAATTTATTGCCGCGGATCATCGCCTTGACGATCGCCTTGTCCTCGGACGCGTCATCGGCCCAGGCATGCTCATCCTGAACGATGCCGAATTTGAAGCCGCGGCCGTCGATTTGCACCTTGAGCGGCGTTTTGTCCTTGTAGGGATAGCCCGAGGTAATGCTTACCTCTTCAACCACTTTAGAGCCGCGCCGCCGGGTTACCATGGCATGCGGATCGCCGCGCTTGGTATAATTGCCCTCCTTCTTGGTCGGCTGGCTATACATGTAGCATGTCAGCTTGCCGCCCTCTTTATAGGTATAAGCCTTCCACGCGCCGCTATTGGTCAGTTCCGTCTGAGCCCCGGCATCGCTCGCCATCACCAAGCCGCCCGCCATCAATATGAGGGCGAAGAACGCGAATTTGGTGTGGACCGATGAAATTCGGAAGTGTGTGACGAATCGCTGACGCATCGCTCTAGGATATCCGCATCGCCAGTCGGGTTCCAGGGCATTTTCCGCCATGCAGGATTCTTAAATAATACATAGGTTAATTCGGCTTCGACCGGCGCCGGATCGGGGCACCGAAAACATGGGGCGGACGCGGCGTGGATGTGGCGCGTGGATTGAGCGGCCGATCGCCAAAACGGCCGAGCGTCAGCATGCGGTCGTAAAGCACGATCGCCCCGGCGACGCCGAGATTTATCGAGAATCGGGCCGGAATACGGACAATATGATCGCAGCGCTCGATCAGCGCCGGTGACAGCGAGCCACGCTCGGGGCCAAGCACATAGGCGGCGTTGAGCGGATGAGGGAAGCTCGGCAGGTCGACCGCTTCATCCATCAACTCGATACCGACTAGGGCGCAGCCTTTCGGCAGGGTGAGGCCAGCGACACTGTCGAATTGATAAAATGGCACATGCGCATGATGTTTGGCTGTGGTTTTGGCCGTATCGGAACCGGCGCCGGCATATTCCGCCGCAATGGTAAACACGAAGCCGGCGCCAAAGGCATGGGCCGAGCGCATCAGATTGCCGATATTGAAGGGCTTGCTAACACCTTCCACGCCGACGCCAAAATAGCCGCGCATGATATCCGTCATTTTAACCCTGCCATGGCCGTAAGCTTGCAGGCAGCGGGGCGCCAAGGCAAGTTGTCTCATTGTCGCCTCATATTGGCGGATAAACTGGGTGCACTAATGGCGCCAAAAAAGAACATTGATACTGCAATACGCGGGCAATATGAGGCCTACCCCTATCCGCCGCGCGACCCGGCGGATGAGGCAACGCGGCTGATCACCGGCTCGCCGAGCAGTCTTGTCGAGATCGAACATTATGTTTTTGGCCGAAAGCTGGCAGGCGACGAGCCATTTCGCGCTTTGATCGCCGGCGGCGGCACAGGCGATGCCACCATCATGCTGGCCAGCCAGTTGGCCGCACGCGGGCTCGAAACGGAGATAATCCATCTCGATATCTCCAGCGCGTCCCTCGAGATCGCCCGCGCCCGCGCGACCGCCCGCGGGCTCGACAGCATCACTTTTATCCAAGCCTCGCTGAGCGACCTGGCCGAGCTCGGACTGGCAAAATTTGATCACATCGATTGCTGCGGCGTGCTGCATCATCTGCCGGAGCCGGCGGCAGGCCTGAAATCCCTTGTGGCGGCGCTCCAGCCCGAAGGCGGGATCGGGCTTATGCTCTATGGCCGATTGGGGCGCACCGGGGTCTATGAAGCGCAGGATCTGCTGCGCCTGTTGGCGGATGATGCGCCCGACCCGGCGCGTGTCGATACCGCACGTGCCCTGCTGGATAATTTGCCGCCGACCAATTGGTTGCTGCGCAATTCCCATATCGGCGATCACCGCAATGCCGGCGATGCCGGTATTTACGACCTACTCCTGCACCGGCAGGACCGTGCCTACACGGTGCCGGAAATTTTTGCCCTGGCAACGGACGCCAATCTCGACATCACCGGCTTTATCGAGCCGGCGCGCTACGATCCGCTCAATTATCTGGCGGACAGCGCATTGCGGGAAAAAGCGGCGGCCTTGCCGTGGCCGGACCAATGCGCCGCGGCTGAGCTGATTTGCGGCAATATGAAAG
>JAPYQV010000358.1 GCA_029937205.1 Alphaproteobacteria bacterium | reverse complement strand
CCTGCGGCCCGTCGGAGGGCGTCGGAAGGCCTTGCCGATGGGGCCGCCGCCGCCTGCGGCCATCCTCCTGCCCGAGGGGCCGCAGGGGCGATCCCTATGGGTCATTATCACTGCTCCTTGGTATTAGGGGAGCATTCTTGATTTCCGCCCCTTGACGGCGTTGGCAATACATGCTTTTCAAGGGACTCGTTCGTGGTGATTTGAGCCGACCGGCTTGCGGCCACGTAAAACAAACCGCTAAAAGGTCGAGCCCGTATGAGCCCCGACCTGACCGGCCGGGGTTTTTTATTGGGAGAAGACCGACATGGCGAATACAAGCAGCGGCCAGGAACAGAAGTGGCGCCGGGCAACCCGCCTGGTGCGCGGCGGGACGGAGCGCTCAAGCCACGGCGAGACAAGCGAGGCGATTTTTCTAACCTCGGGCTATGTCTATGACGGCCCGGCCGAGGCGGAAGCGCGCTTCAAGGGCGATGCGCCGGGTTTCGTCTATTCGCGCTTTGGCAACCCCACCGTCGCCATGTTCGAGCGACGCCTTGCCCTCCTCGAAGGGGCGGAAGCCTGCAAGGCGACCAGCACCGGCATGGCGGCTGTATTTGCGTCTTTGATGGCGCAACTCCGGGCCGGCGATCACGTCGTCTCTTCGCGCGCCCTGTTTGGCTCCTGCCTCTATATCGTCAGTGATTTGCTGCCGCGTTATGGCATAGAGGTGACACTGGTGGACGGCACGGATTTGGCTCAGTGGCAAGCGGCCTTTCGTCCCGACACGCGCTGTGTGTTTTTGGAATCGCCGTCGAATCCAACGCTTGAGGTGATCGATTTGAAGGCGGTTTCGGCCTTGGCGAAGCAATGTGGTGCGCGGTTGATTGTCGATAATGTGTTTGCCACGCCTCTGTTGCAGCCCGCCATGGATCTTGGCGCTGACATCGTGGTCTACTCGGCGACCAAACATATTGACGGGCAGGGGCGTTGTCTGGGCGGCGCCATTCTGTCGAGCCAGGCATTTGTCGATGATGAATTACTGCCGTTCCTGCGCCACACCGGCCCCTCGCTCAGCCCGTTTAATGCCTGGGTGCTGTTGAAGGGGCTGGAAACGCTGGAATTGCGGGTCGAGCGCATGTGTACCAATGCCCTGACTATTGCCAATTTTTTCGAAGCGTGTGGCGAAGTCGAGAATGTGCTTTATCCGGGCCTCGAGAGCCATCCGCAATTCGCCCTGGCGCAAAGACAAATGAGCGCCGGCGGCACCGTCGTCAGTTTTAAATTGCCAGGCGGCAAGGCGGCGGCGTTCGATTTTCTCGACCGCCTACAGCTGATCGATATTTCCAACAATCTCGGTGATGCGAAAAGCCTGATTACCCACCCGGCAACCACCACCCACCAACGCCTCGAGCCAGCAGAACGGGCCGCCCTCGGTATCTCCGACGGCCTGTTGCGGCTCTCCGTCGGCCTGGAGGACGCCGAAGACATCAAGGACGACCTGGCTCAAGCACTGCGCCGGTAGGCGCCTTTATAAATGTGGCCGGTAGGCGCCTTTATAAATGTGGCCGGTAGGCGCCTTTATAAATGTGGCCGGTAGGTGCCTTTATAAATGTGGCCGGTAGGCGCCTTTATAAATGTGGCCGGTAGGCGCCCTTATAAATGTGGTCGGTAGGCACCCTTATAAATGTGGTCGGTAGGCACCCTTATAAATGTGGTCGGTAGGCACCCTCAGAAATGCTACAATAGGCGCACAGTTGTACTGCGGTACTGGACAAAGGGGCTGCGGGCCACAATATTAGTCGAGCGCCTGTCAGGGCCAAACGGCTCCGTTTGGGAACGCGCGCGCAATGGACGGATTATGTATCAAAAATTGACAAATTCGGTTGAAATTACCGTCCAACCATTTTACCTGGACGAGCAATCCGAGCCGGATAAAGGTCACTATGTTTGGGGTTATCACGTGACAATTCACAACCAAAGCAGCGTGACGGTGCAATTGTTGAACAGATATTGGCAAATTACCGATGGTTTGGGCCAAATTCAGGAGGTTCGCGGCCTCGGTGTGGTTGGTGAGCAGCCGATTTTGGCGCCCGGCGAGAGTTTCGAGTATACCAGCGGCTGCCCGCTATCAACGTCGTCCGGCATTATGGCCGGATTCTACGAAATGGAAGTGGATGGCGGCGAACGCTTCGAGGCGGTCATTCCGACATTTTCGCTGGACGATCCGAACCAGCAAGTGAGGCTCAACTAGATAGGCGAAATCATTGCAGCAATCCGGGTTGCAATCCGGGCTCATTTTGGGCCACTTTTCTAGACCTCTGTGACTTGCACGGGAGCGTATTAGGCGATAAATAAGGCGCGCGCTATTGGCTCCCTTGTGGCTCCCTTGAATTCCATGACTTAATTGACTCAATTGCCTGAGAAAGCGGCGCAAGCGCCTTACCCACAGATTATTTCGTCCATAGGAGAAGTGTTTTGAGTAAACACGAAGCGACCGATTCCCGACCGGTGGAAATTTCTACATTCGACACGAACCGGCCGAGCAGAGAGGAAGCACGCGCCGCGGTCCGCATCCTCATCAGGTGGGCCGGTGACGACCCCGACCGTGAGGGATTGTTGGAGACGCCCGACCGGGTGGTGCGCGCCTATGAGGAATATTATTCAGGCTATGGCCAGGACCCTGTTGAAATTCTCAAGCGAACTTTCGAAGAGACCGATGGCTATGACGAAATGGTGGTGCTGAAAGGCATCGAAATCAGCTCCCATTGCGAGCACCATATGGCACCGATTGTCGGCCGCGTGCATATCGGCTATTTGCCGAACAAGAGCGTCGTTGGAATCAGTAAATTGGCGCGCATTGTCGAAGTCTATGCCCGGCGCATGCAAATTCAGGAAAAAATGACGGCGCAGATTGCCGATGCCCTGGATGAGGTCATCAAGCCGCGCGGCGTGGGCGTGGTGGTGGAAGCGGCACATCATTGCATGACCACCCGCGGAATTCAGAAACAAGGCGTGATGATGGTTACCAGCCGCATGCTGGGAACATTCCGCAGCGATTCAAAAACACGGCGCGAATTTCTCTCGGTCATCGAACATGCCATGGGTAAGCCCGCAAGCTAGGCATTAAGCGCACACTTGTCCGCAAGGCGCCCGGCGTTCCGCCGGACGACCCTATGTTGGATTTTGTCCACTAGGCTGGAGCACCGGCACAATGGGCTCGGTTAAGGATTTTCGCCCCATTTTCTTTGTCATTGGGGTTCTGTTGACGACCGTCGCGCTGGCCATGATGCTGCCGGCGATAGCCGATGGTATCGCCGGCAATCGGGATTGGCGTGTATTTCTCGCCGCCGGTATCTTCACGCTGTTCATCGGCGTTGCCATGACCCTGGTCAACCGCACCGGCGAAGCCAATTTGACGGTCAAGCAGGCGTTTATTCTAACCACCTTCAGCTGGATTATCATATCGGCCTTTGCCGCCCTGCCGTTCGTATTCTCCGATCTCGGCCTGAGTTACGCCGACGCCTATTTTGAGGCCATGTCCGGTCTGACCACCACCGGCTCGACCGTCATCATCGGGCTCGACGATGCGCCGCCCGGCATTCTTCTGTGGCGCGCCGTCTTACAATGGCTCGGCGGCATCGGCATCATCGTCACCGCGATCGCCATTCTGCCGATGCTCAGGATCGGCGGCATGCAGCTGTTCCGGGCTGAATCCTCGGATCAGTCGGAGCGGGTTTTGCCGCGCACCGCCCAACTCGCCGGCGCCATATTTCTGGTTTATCTCGGGCTCACAATTGCCAATGCGCTGGCCTATTG
>JAPYQV010000357.1 GCA_029937205.1 Alphaproteobacteria bacterium | reverse complement strand
GGCTCGTGTCGGGCAGCCGACGATCTCCGCATCAAAGCGATAAGGCCCGTGATCCCGGCCGACGCGTGTGCTGATACCATCGGAGAAATCCCACGCGGCGACAATCGTTTTCGACAGGGCGCCGGTCGGTCCGGCATTGCGCCGCTCGGTCATGCCGCGCTGCGCGCCCAGTTTCATGGTCTCGATTTCGGCCCGGCTGAGCGCCCGGTTGCAGATGCGCGGGCTATCGATCTTGCCGTTATACATTCCCGAAATAATGATTCCCGCCGGAACCGAAGAGGCCGCCGTCGCCGCCTTGCTGTGAGAACCGGTATGACCGGCAATGACCACCGGGCTCGAATCATGACGCGGCGGCGCAACCTTGGCCGTCGCCGGCCTGACTTCCGGGTCAAGGGCATAGACGATTTGCGGCTCATGATAGAGCGTCGCCTTGCCGGTCGTGGCGTCATAGGTCGCGGCAAGAAAATGCCAGGCATGATCACGCAACGGCGCGCTGGTGGCAATTTTTTTGCCGTTGACCCGCATCTCGGCACAGCCATCCTCATTGATAAAGAGACCATAGCCCTTGTTGTTGTGCCACTTGGTCACCAACCCTTGCGCGCCGTGCTTCCAATATTTCGGATGGGTCTTGGGCGCCGTCGGCCACACCCAACATTGCAGCGTAAAACTCTTCAGGTGGAATTGTGGCGCATCCTCGACAACACCGTATGAGCCGCTATGGATGACCTGCTTGCGGCCCTTATACTTACCGTTGATAGACGCCCTGACGGATTTTTCAATTAGCCCCGGCCCGCGCGGATTGGTATCGCCTTGAATCATTTTCACGAGCTTTGCGTCATATTGCTTGGGCCCGTCACAATTAACGTAAAAACGGATTTTATCTCCTGGATGGACGCCGAATTTATCGGCGTATCCCGTCAATCTCATCCATGCCATCGAAAGTCTCCCTTTAGTGGCGCCTAGGAGCTCCCCGCGCCGTCAATTCTTTGTGTGCATTCGCGTTGGAATTAGGTCGTCGCCCACATATCGTCACGACGCTTCCAGCCCTGGCGGAAATGTTCCGGATAGCCGTCATTCTCCGGAAATTCGTCAAGCCGCATCAAGAAGATGTCGTGCTGTGGATCTTGCTCGTTGTTATATATTTTCCGTCCAACGAATTTTGGCGGAACGCCACGGATTCCGGAAAGGCGGCCAATGCGCCATTCCTTTTCTACCTTGGTGCAGATCACCACCAGTTTGTTGGTCGCCGGCTGGGCGCGCATGCGCAACAGGGTACGGTTCAGTTGGAAATCCTCATGAATACCACCGCCCACATCAGTGGTGTCACCTTGCGTCTTACAGCGCAGGATCGTGCATCCAGGCACACCTTTCATGGATTCAATGCACGCCTTGTGTTCCTTGATCATGCGCGCTCTTTCGGGGCTTCCTTTTGGAGCTATGCGAATCATTCAAGCCTCCCATTTTTCTGTTGTTGGCTCTTCAAAACATTTAGCGTGGTTTTGTTCGAGCCTTTAGATCGACAGATGTTTATTTACGAGCTCATCGGTAAGTTCGCCGATGGACCCTCGCACCTCAATGCGTCCGCGGTCCATGATGACAAATTCATGAGCCAGGTCCCGCGCAATTTTAATATGCTGCTCTGTCAGAATCAGAGTTAAGCCAACTTCCTGATTCAAGCGTTTGATGGTCGCCTCGATCTCCTGAACGATGTTCGGTTGAATGCCTTCCGTCGGTTCGTCCAATAGCAGGATCTTGGGGTCGGTCGCCAGAGCGCGGGCGATGGATAGCTGCTGCTGTTGACCGCCTGAAAGCTGGCCGGCGCGCTTATCCAAATTATCCGCAAGATAGGGGAAAAGATCGAGGCACATATCCGGGATAACGCGCTTTTTGTCGTGCCGCGCAAACGTGCCGAGCAGAATATTCTCGCGCACCGAAAATTTCGGTAAAATTCCCCGCCCCTGAGGAATATACCCAATCCCGGCCGAGGAACGCTCGTGCGTTTCCTTATGGGTTGCATCTTCGCCCGCGATCGAGATTTTACCCGTCATTCTCGTCGTCAGGCCCATGATGGTGCGCACCAGTGTCGTTTTACCAACGCCGTTGCGCCCCAATACGGCGAGACAATGGCCTTCTTCAACCCCCAGGTCGAGGCTCTGAAGAATGGGCGTTTTGCCGTAATATGAGGTGACGCCTTCGAGCTCAAGCAGCATGGGTGATACCTGCCGAGCCAAGATAAACTTCAATAACCTTGGGATCGTTCTCGACTTCTTCCATCGGACCCTCAGCCAAAGTCTTGCCCAAGTGCATGAGCGTGATGACATCGGCAATTTCACGCACGAACGCCATGTCGTGCTCAACCACGATCAATGTATGACCGCCCTTCAGCCGATTGAAAATCTCCGATGTTTTTTGAGTCTCCTGCTCCGTCATCCCGGCGGTGGGCTCATCCATGAGCAGCAGCTTGGGATTCTGCGTCAACACCATGCCGATTTCGAGCCACTGGGTTTCGCCGTGTGACAGGTTGCCGCCCAATTCATCGAGACGGTCCTGCAGGCCGGCAAGCTCGACAACCTGCTGCAAGCGCTCGCGCCCTTCCTTGTGGCCAAACCGGAACATGTTGGCAAAAGGGTCGGTATTTTTGTTAAGAGCAACTTGCAGGTTGTCGCGGACGGTAAGTTCTTTAAATACCGCCGGCACTTGAAATTTTCGCCCGACGCCTCTTTTTGCGATCTTGTCTTCCCGCATGCCGGTAATTTTGCGCCCATCGAAAATTATTGTTCCGGAGGTGGCCTTTTGACGGCCCGTGATTAAATCGATCGTCGTGGTTTTGCCGGCGCCGTTCGGCCCCAACAGGCAACGGAGTTCCCCTTGATTGACTTTGAAGTTGAACTCGTCCACGACCTTGTACGCGTCATAGGCCTTGGTCACGTCTTTCAATTCCAAAATTACCGACACTTTGTCCCCCTACTCGCCGGCGGATGGCGCATTTGCGCTTGTCCGTGACGATCCCTTCTTCCAATAGGGAATGAAGCCGATGGCGAACTCGAATAGTCCGGCCAGGCCCTTCGGCAGGAAACGGACCACAACGATAAAGACGGCGCCAAGAATAATGAACCATGTGGCCTGAAACTCGTCACCGACATAGCTCTCCGCCGCTTTAATGAACATGGCACCGAAGATCGCGCCAAAGAGAGACATGCGTCCCCCGACCGCAGCCCATATGACGATCGTGATACTGAAAAAGATATCGAGAGACGTGGGCGATACATATTGAGAAATCATCACCCAGACGATTCCACCAAAGGCCGCAATCAGGCCCGCCATTGCAAACAGCACGGTCTGGTAATAGGCCACGTTATAACCGAGAAAACGGGCGCGTTCAGGGTCGTCTCGAATGGCCTGAATGATGGTTCCGAACTTGGTTTGCAGTAATGCTTTGGTCGCCAATGTGAGAACACACAGCACGCCGAGAGAAACCCAATAAATTAAATTGCTGTAGGGATCGACCTCCACACCGAACGCCACGAATGCAGAAGGCGGTGAGATGCCGTTGAACCCGGCGGTGTAAGGTTGCATGTCGTAAGCAATACTGTACCAGGCACCCAGCATGGCGAGTGTCATGATGGCCACGAACGCGCCAGCCAAGCGCGCCTGGAACATAAGAATACCGAAGATGATAAAGAACAGGACCGGGATTCCAATAGCTAACAAGAGCCCGATGTGAGTGTGCCAGAACGGCTCCCACACCATCGGCAGCACTTCCTTGTTTTTTTTTATAATTAAGCTCGGTTTGGTG
>JAPYQV010000356.1 GCA_029937205.1 Alphaproteobacteria bacterium | reverse complement strand
TTCGAAAGGTGCGGTTGGCGGTGTGGCGGCGTGCGCGATTGGCGATCCGGCGGTGTTCGTCTCGGTCGATGCCATGCATCAGGGCCCGTCCGGCGGCGGACCGTCCATTGCCATCATTGATATGGGCGATTAGTGGCCTCTGAACTAACGCGCCGCAGCGCCACTCAAATCACGGCGGCGCTGCGCGCCCGCGAAGTCAGTGCGATTGAGGTCTTGGAAGCCCATCTCGCCGCCATCGAGCACCTCAATCCGCGCCTGAACGCCATTGTCACCCTGGACGCCGATGCGGCGCGCGAGGTGGCTAAGGCGGCGGATGAACGGATCGCCCAGGGCGGCGATGATATACCGCCGCTGCTCGGCCTGCCGGTGGTGATCAAGGACATCGTCGAGACAGCCGGCATGCGCACGACCTGGGCCTCGCCGGTCTATGCCGACCATATACCGCAAGAAGACGCCGAAGTGGTGGCGCGGCTGCGCCAAGCCGGCGCGATTATTCTCGGCAAGAGCAACACGCCGGAATTCGCCGCCGGCGCCAACACCGACAATGAACTGTTCGGCCCGACCGGCAATCCGTGGGATCCGGTGCTCAGCCCGTCGGGCTCGTCCGGCGGTTCGGCGGCGGCGGTGGCGAGCGGCATGGTGCCGATTGCGCAAGGCACCGATTTCGGCTGTTCGCTCAGGATGCCGGCGGCGTTTTGCGGTATTGTTGGCCTCCGCACCACGCCCGGCCTGGTTTCCAACTACCCGCTGGCGCTGCCGTGGGATCCGGGCCAGGTGCTGGGGCCGATGGCACGGACGGCCGAGGATGCGGCGATGATGCTGGATGCCATGGCCGGCTACAGCACCAAGATGCCGAATTCCGTCTTGGCGCCGTGGTCGAGCGCGCTCGATATTGTGCGTGAACGAGAGGACGCCAAGGGGCTCAAGCTGGCTTATGCGCCCGATATTGCGGCCATTGGTGTCGATACCGAGCTGGCGGAAATATGCCGCAAGGCGGCGCTCGGACTGGCCGAGGATGGCGCGACAGTTGAGGAAATCGACTTCGACCTTTCCGATGCACGCGATGCCTATCTGACATTGCGCGGCGAATGGATGGTCGGTATGCAATATCAGCGGCTGGATAATATCGACGCCTTCGGGTCGAACCTGGCCGGCAATGTACGCGCCGGGCTCGGCACGACAATGCAGGAACTGGCGGCGGCTGAGGATATGCGCACCCGTGTTTGGCACCGTTACAGAAAACTATTCGAGCGCTATGACGCGCTTCTGATGCCGATGTCGCCGGTACCGCAATTTCCGGTCAAACAAAATTTCCCCGAAAGCATTGGCGGGCGCAAATTGGAGAATTACGTCGATTGGATTGCCGGTGCCTTCCTGGTGACCATGGCCGGAATTCCGGCCGGTTCTATTCCGGCCGGCCTGTCACGCGCCGGCCTGCCCGTCGGTCTGCAAATTGCGGCGCCACGCTTTCAGGAACCGTTGATCTTATCGCTCGGCAAACTGGTGCAGCGCGCCAACCCGATTGGCTGGCCGACATGGGCGGATAAACAGTAAGATAAATTCCACCGGGGAGATCATTGACCCATGCGCAATCCTCTTGGTTTTATCGGCGTTGGCACCATGGGCGAGCCCATGTGTCGAAATTTGGCGTTGAAATGGCAGCAAGATATTTCGGCGTTCGATGCCAATTCCGCGCCGTTGGTTCGATTGGCAAAGGACGGAGTCCGGGCAGCAAATTCGCTTGCCGACTTATGTACCGAAGCGCACACAATCCTCTTGTCGCTTCCCGCCGGTGAGCAGGTGCGCGAGATTTGCCTGGCTGAGAATGGCCTGCTGGCGCATCTTTCCGAAGGCCAGTGCGTGATCGATTGCGGCACGTCGCCACCGAAACTTGCGCGTGAGCTGCACAAATCCTTTGGCGCAAAAGGCATCGCTTTTGCCGATGCACCGGTGGCGCGCACCCGTCAGGCGGCTATCGACGGCACGCTCAGCATCATGGTCGGCGGCGATGAAGATGTGTTCGCCCGCATCCAACCAATTCTCGCCTGCATGGCCAGCGATATCACCCATTGCGGCGGTCCGGGCGCTGGCCAGACAGTGAAAATCCTCAACAATATGATGCTGTTTCAAAATTGCGCCGCCATCGCCGAAGCGCTCGCCATCGCCGGTCAGGCGGGTCTCGACGAAGCGTTGTTTTTGCAAACAGTGGCCAAGAGCTCGGGCGACAGTTTCGCGCTGCGCAATCATGCCATGAAGGCGATGCTACCGCGCGAATACCCGGAGGGCGCGTTCTCCGTGCGCTATGCGTTGAAGGATCTGACCTATGCGTTGGACCTGGCGGCGGCGGCAGATATCGAAGTCAAGGGCGCTGCGTTGATTCGCCAGCATTTCGAGCGGGCCATTGCACAAGGCTACGGCGAACGCTATCACCCGGTCGTTCGCGAAGTGATCGAACCCTAGCTGCTAACCAGGATGCGCAGTACTTCGTCGCGGTCAAATTGTGTGAGCGCTGAGCCGTCTTTGAAGCGGACGCCTGACCCCGGCTCCGCATGGGCGATCACCGACGCCGCGAAACCGTCTTTGATGAGGGCCTGGCGGGCGGCCTCCGCGCGCTCGGCCGGGAAAGCGGCAAGCAAAGCGCCTGAAGCGAGCGCGCCCCAGGGGTCGGCATTGACAGCCGCGCACAGCACCGTCCCTGGTTCATACCAGAGCACGGCATCTTCATCCAGTTGCAGCGCCAGTCCGGCGGCCTCAGCCATTTCGTAAAGCCCGGCGGAAAGACCGCCCTCGGTGGGGTCGTGCAGGGCATGGGCACCTAAAGCCGTGGCGCGTAATGCCGGCTCAACAACACAAATGCCGGGTTCGTCCAGGGCATTGAGAGCGGCACGCCATAGGGCGGGGGGAACAGAGCGTTCAGCCGCTGCCACTTCATTCGCCACCACCGCCGCGCCCTCTACCGGTGTCGGGCCGATCTGCATAATGACATCGCCGTGGCGCGTGTCCGACGTACGCAGAAATGCGCCATCGGGTGCAAATCCCAGTATGTGTCCGCTGACAATGGTCTGCCGGACGGCGCCGGTTATTTCGCTATGGCCGCCGACAAGCAGGATATTGTGGCGCTCCAAAGCCGCCCGCATACCGGCGTAAAGCGCGCGTATATCGTCTTCGACGACGCCTTCGGGAAACAGCACCGTGGCCAGAAACCAACGCGGACGAACGCCGGTAACGGCGATGTCGTTGGCGTTGACCAAGACCGCATGAGCGCCGACATCGGCGCCGGTCAAGGTTACCGGATCGCCGGCAACGACCAGTGCACCGTCTGCGATGGCAATAACGCCGGCATCTTCCCCGAGGCGCGGCGGCAGCAACAATTCAGGCGGGCTGGGCGCATCCATATGCAGCACTTCGCGCAGCAAGCGGGCCGGGACTTTCCCGCTCTGGAGGGGCGCGCTGCTCATGATTGCCTGTCCTTGAGGCCATTCTGCTTCAGGCGCCACAGCAACAATTCGATCCGGTCCTGGCCGAAGAACGGCTCGCCCTCGAATACCATGGTCGGGACGCCCCAGTGGCCGGCCTCCGCCAGCGCCTGTTCGTTGTCATGGATTTCATTATCAAAGCTCTCCGGATCGTGGCTGATGCTTTGATCCAGTTGCGCCAGATCCAGGCCGGCTCGTGCGCTTGCCTCTGCCATATGGTTGCCTTTGTCCCAGCCGTCGCAGCTGCCGTCGAAAATGATGCGTGAGATTTCGTTGATAAAAGAGAGGCCAAGACCTTCCCGCTCGGCGGCAACGCCAAGGC
>JAPYQV010000355.1 GCA_029937205.1 Alphaproteobacteria bacterium | reverse complement strand
CCCTTGATGGTGATGCCCGACAAGAGGAAATCGCCCGCATGCTGTCCGGCGCCGAGATCACCGACGAGGCGCGCGCCGCCGCCCAAAGCCTGATCGCCAGCGGCCCGGCATGAGCCCGCCTCCCGTGCGGGACAAAGCCGCCGATAAGCTCAGCGAAGCGGAAGCGACGGCAGAGCTGGAATATCTTGCCGGCGAAATTGCCCGGCATGACGGGCTTTACTATCAACAATCAAAACCCGAGATCGAAGATAGCAAATATGACGCCTTGCGCCGGCGCAACACGGCCATTGAAGCGCGCTTCGCAAACCTCGTCCGCCCCGACAGCCCGACGCACAGGATCGGCGCACCGGCCGCCGTCGGGTTTGCCAAGGTGCGCCACAGCGTGCCCATGCTCTCCCTCGGCAACGCCTTCGACGACGGGGAGATGGCCGAATTCATCGCCCGCGCCCGGCGCTTTCTCAAGCTCGATGAAGGCGAGACTGTCGCGCTCATGGTCGAGCCCAAGATTGACGGCCTGTCCGCGTCGCTGCGCTATGAGAACGGCGTCTATGTGCGCGGCGCGACGCGTGGTGACGGCGAAGAGGGCGAGGATGTCACGGAAAATCTGCGCACGGTGATCGATCTCCCGGCCAAGCTGCAGGACAAAGACATTCCCGACGTGATCGAAGTGCGCGGCGAAGTTTATATGGCGCTGGCAGATTTCGCCGCGCTCAATCAAGCGCGCGAAGCGGACGGAGAACAGGCCTTTGTCAATCCGCGCAATGCCGCCTCGGGGGGCCTGCGCCAGATCGATACGTCGCTGACCGCAAAACGCCGTCTGCGCCTGTTCGCCTATGCCTGGGGCGAGACCAGCGAGCCGATCACCGGCACCTATGGCGATTTTCTCGATCGCTTGAGGAAATGGGGCTTTCAGGTGAATCCGTTGGCACAAATCTTCGCCACCCTGGAAGACGGCCTCGCACACTACCGCCACATTGTCTCGATGCGTCCGGACCTGGCCTATGAAATCGACGGCGTGGTGTACAAGGTCGATCGCCTCGATTGGCAGCAGCGCCTCGGCGCGGCGGGGCGCGAGCCGCGTTGGGCCATCGCCTATAAATTCGCCGCCGAACAGGCCGAGACGGTGCTCAACAAAATCTCCATCCAGGTCGGGCGCACCGGTTCACTGACGCCGGTGGCGGAGCTCGAGCCGGTGATGGTCGGCGGCGTAACGGTGAGCCGCGCCAGCCTGCATAACCAGGACGAAATCGAGCGCAAGGATATCCGCGAGGGCGATCATGTCATTGTCCAGCGCGCCGGCGACGTGATCCCGCAGGTGGTGCGCGTGGTGACGGATAAACGCGCCGCCGGATCCCAGGCCTATGAATTTCCCCGGACTTGCCCGGAATGCGGCTCCCGCGCCGCGCGCGAAGATGGCGAGGTGGCAACGCGTTGCACCGGCGGGTTGGTCTGCCCGGCGCAAGCCATTGAGCGCCTGCGCCATTTCGTCAGCCGCGACGCCTTCGATATCGAGGGCCTCGGCGAAAAACAGATCAAGGCCTTCTGGCTCGACGGCTCGGTGCAGAGCCCGGCCGATATTTTTACCTTGGAAACACGCGACAAAAACGCCGAACAGCCGCTCGCCAGCCAAAAGGGTTGGCAGGAAAAATCCGTCAGCAATTTATTCGCCGCCATCGCCGCACGCAGGAAAATCCCGCTCGAACGCCTGATCTTTGCCCTCGGCATTCGCCATATCGGCCAGACCACCGCACGCTTGCTGGCCCGGCGCTATGGCAACTTCGGCGCGCTGCGCGGCGCCCTAAGAAATGCTGTAGACCGCGAGAGCGAAGACTATGCGGACCTAGTTGATATTGACGGTATCGGCGCGGTTGCCGCCGATGCGCTCGTCGATTTTCACGCCGAGGACCATAACGCCGATGTCTTAAACGCACTCGAAGCGGTACTCAACATCGTCCCCTTCGAGGCACCCGCTGCCACCTCACCCGTCTCCGGCAAAACCGTGGTCTTCACCGGCACGTTGACCGAGATGAGTCGCGCCGAAGCTAAGGCCCGGGCCGAAGCGCTCGACGCCAAGGTCTCAGGCTCGGTCTCCAAGAAAACCGACTATGTGGTCGCCGGCGAAGCGGCCGGTTCAAAGGCGAAAAAGGCGGCTGAACTCGGCGTGACTGTGCTGAGCGAGCAGGAGTGGCTCGATTTGATCGGCGGTTAGGGTGCAAAAACATATTGCAGCACCAGGAATGCCGCGACGCCGGCCAAGACACCGATCAACAGATTGCGCTTGAGGGCAAAACAGACGGCGAGGCCGACGCCGACGGCGACCAGGCGGATCCAGCTTTCACTTTCCGCCAGCGCGCCGGCGGGCAGGAACAGCATGCGCGACACCAGACCGGCGAGCATGGCGTAGGCGACGCATTTGACCCAGAGAAAGACGTCGCTGTCGGGATCGATGCGGCCCGAGATGGCGACGCCGGCGGCGCGCCACAGGAAGCTCACGGCAACTGCCGCCGGCAGTGCCGCCCAGGCGGCGCTCTCAGACATGCTCGGCCTTGATGCTGCGCCACACACGGGCAACAAGGAATGCCACCGTGCCGCCGATGACGCCGCTCAACAACAAGCCCCAATCGCTTGTCGCCATATGTAAAAGCGGCCCGGCGATAGCGCCCGCCATGACCGCGAGGAGGGCGGCGAGGCCGCGCGCATCGGCCAGCATGAGAACGAAATAGACGATATTGACGAACACCATGGCCAACGTCACGTTGCCCGGCACCAGGCCGGCCAGAATATAGCCGGCCAAAGTGCCACCCATACCGGCCATGAAGGTCATGGTGACAAAGCCCATATAATAGGCGGCGCGCCGATTGGGTGGCAGTTCGGGGCAGCGCCGCAGCACCCACACCCAGGCATTGAAGCTCACCAAATGGGACATGGCATAGAGCCAGCCGGGCCGGGCCATGCCGGGGCGCAACAGCGGCATCAGGGTTGCCGTCATGGGCATGAAACGCGCATTGGCCATGGCCACGGCGAGCACGATGGCGAACATGGAATTGCCGGTGGCGTAGAGCTCGACGAAGGCGATTTGCCCGGGCATGGCCCACATGGTGACCAGTTGCACGACGGCGAATTCGAGGCTGAGGCCGCTTTCGCGGCACAATGAGCCGAAGCCCATCAGGCTGATGATGAGGAGTGCCGCGGGCAAGCGGCTGCCGTCCGAGATGCCGACGCGGTAGGCCTGGTGCTGGCTGATGCCGCTAAATTTGCCGAAGTTATCGGACGGCGATGTCACCGCCCGGTTTCACTCACGTATCGAGGAAACTTCTCAGTTTGCGCGAGCGGCTCGGGTGCTTGAGCTTACGCAGTGCCTTGGCTTCGATCTGACGAATGCGCTCTCGTGTGACCGAGAATTGCTGGCCGACTTCCTCCAGCGTGTGATCGGTGTTCATGCCGATGCCGAATCGCATGCGCAAGACACGCTCCTCGCGCGCCGTCAGGCTGGCCAGCACACGCGTCGTTGTTTCGCGCAAATTCGACTGAATTGCCGCATCGACCGGGAGAACCGCGTTCTTGTCTTCAATGAAATCGCCGAGATGGCTGTCTTCCTCGTCGCCGATCGGCGTCTCCAGGCTGATCGGCTCCTTGGCGATCTTGAGCACTTTGCGCACTTTGTCGAGCGGCATGGCGAGACGCTCGGCGAGCTCTTCCGGCGTCGGCTCGCGGCCGATTTCGTGCAGCATCTGGCGCGACGTGCGCACCAGCTTGTTGATCGTCTCGATCATGTGCACCGGGATGCGGATGGTGCGCGCCTGA